>CAJUJV010000033.1:0-23045 GCA_910586845.1 uncultured Hungatella sp. | reverse complement strand
ATTTACCTTGTCATGGCCGATGGTCTGGATCCGCAGCTGCTTCTTGATATCCACCAGGTTGTTCTGGGAGGCGGCGATGGCGGCGATGCCCGAGCCTGGGAAACTGATCTTTGACGTGGAGGCAAACTTGTAAGCCAGATCCGGATTGCCTGCTCTCTTGCACTCTGCCAGAATCTCGATCAGGTGATCCTGTTCATGGTCGTAGAGATGGTGGATGGTATAGGCATTGTCCCAGTAGATCCGGAAATCCTTGGCCGCCGGTTTCAGTCTGGCAAACCGGCGCACCGTATCGTCGGAGTAGGAGATCCCCTGCGGATTGGAGTACTTGGGCACACACCAGATCCCCTTGATAGTCTCGTCTCCCGCCACCAGCTCTTCCACCATATCCATATCCGGCCCCATGTCTGTCATGGGCACGTTGACCATGTCGATACCGAAATATTCCGTGATGGCAAAATGCCGGTCATATCCCGGCACCGGGCAGAGGAATTTCACTTTATCCAGCCTGCTCCACGGCGTGCTGCCCATGACCCCGTGAGTCATGGACCGGGAAACCGTATCATACATGACGTTCAGACTGGAGTTTCCGTAGATGATGATCTGATCCGGATGGACCTCCATCATGTCTGCCAGCAGCTCCTTGGCCTCGCTGATGCCATCCAGAACACCGTAGTTGCGGCAGTCTGTTCCGTCGTCACAGGTCAGGTCGTCGTCACTGCTTAATACATCCATCATCCCCATGGACAGATCCAGCTGATCTACACTGGGCTTTCCTCTGGACATATCCAGTTTCAGATCCTTGCCCTGAAACTCCCGGTATCTGGCCTTCAGTTCTTTTCTCAGAGCCATCAGTTCTTCTCGCGTCATCTCTGCATAGGGTTTCATTCTCGTTCCTCCTCATTCTTCCAGTCCTGTCTGCACACTTCGGACATTTTACCTTATCTCGTTCACTTCGTCAATAGCTGTTTTACGATCCTGTTTACCATGCCGGGATCCGCCTTGCCCTTCATGGCCCTCATAGTCTGTCCCACCAGAAATCCCATGGCTTTTTCCTTGCCGCCGCGGTAATCAGCCACCGACTGAGGGTTCGCCTCCAGGACTTCCTGAACGGTCTTTAACAGAGCCTCCTCGTCGTTGACCATCTTAAGACCTTTCTCCTCCACATATTGATCCGGATCCACGTCGCGGCTGAAGATCTCCTCAAATACGGACTTGGCAACCGTCCGGTTAACCGTTCCCTCCTGAATCAGTCTGATGAGTCCGGCCAGATGGGCGGGGCTGAACCTGATATCCTCCGGCTCCTGCTCCCGTTCTTTCAGAAGCCTCATGGCCTCTACCATGAGCCAGTTGGACACTTCCTTGGGTTCGCCGCACAGCTTTACGGTCTCTTCAAACAGATCCGCCAGATGTCTGTCAGACGTCAGGATCCGGGCGTCATACTCGGGGATCCGGAATTCTCTCTGATATCTGGCCATTTTCTCCGGCTGCAGTTCCGGCTGACGGCTCTTTACATCCTGGATCCACTGGTCGCTGATGACCACGGGAGTCAGGTCCGGGTCAGGAAAATACCGGTAATCCTGAGCATCCTCCTTGGACCGCATGGCGTGGGAGCTTTCCTTGTTGTCATCCCACCGCCTTGTCTCCTGGATGACCTTTTTGCCGTCTTCGATCAGTTCGATCTGGCGCCTTCTCTCCCCCTCGATGGCCCTGGCGATGGCTTTGAAGGAGTTTAAGTTCTTCATCTCCGTTCTGGTCCCCAGCCTGTCCGTTCCCGCTTCCCGCACAGACAGGTTCACGTCGGCTCTCATGGAACCTTCCTGAAGTTTGCAGTCTGATGCCCCCAGGTACTGGATCATCATCCTCAGTTTATCCAGATAGGCTATAACCTCGTCGGCATTTCTCATATCCGGCTCGGACACGATCTCGATCAGAGGTACTCCGCTCCGGTTATAATCCACCAGAGAACAATCCTCCCACTCGTCATGGATCAGCTTGCCCGCATCCTCTTCCATGTGGATCTCATGGATCCCGATCTTTTTCTTTCCGGCCGCCGTGTCGATCTCCACCCAGCCGTCATGGCAGATGGGCAGATACAGCTGAGAGATCTGGTAGTTCTGAGGATTATCAGGATAAAAATAGTTCTTTCTGTCAAATCTGCAGTACTGATTGATCTGGCAGTTGGCCGCCAGTCCCACAGCCATGGCATATTCCACCACCTGCCGGTTCAGCACCGGCAGAGACCCGGGCATCCCGGTGCACACCGGGCAGGTGTGGGTGTTGGGAGCTCCTCCGAACTCTGTGGAGCAGCCGCAGAAGATCTTGGTCTTTGTGGCCAGTTCCACATGGACTTCCAGTCCGATCACGGTTTCATATTGTCTGCTCATCTGTCTTGTCCTCCCCCTGTCTGTTCAAATGTATAGGCGGCCCTGATGATCTTCTTTTCCTGGAAACAGTCTCCTATGAGCTGCAGCCCTATGGGCAGCCCTTTTTCATCCTGTCCGCAGGGTACGGTCATGGCCGGGAGTCCTGCCAGATTCACTGAAATAGTGTAGATGTCTCCCAGATACATCTTCAGGGGATCCTGAAGAGATTCTCCCAGTCTGGGAGCCGTGGTGGGGGCCGCCGGCCCCAGTATCACATCATATACGTTGAAAGCTCTGTCAAAAGCCTGTCTGATCAGTGCTTTGGTCCGCAGGGCCTTCAGATAATAGGCATCGTAGTAACCGGAACTGAGTACAAAGGATCCCAGCATGATCCGCCGCTTCACCTCCGGTCCGAACCCTTCTGACCGGCTTTTTTTGTACATCTGATGAAGCCCTTCATACTCCTGAGCCCGAAGGCCGTATTTGATCCCGTCGAACCTGGCCAGATTGGAACTGGCCTCCGCCGAGGCAATGACATAATATGCAGGAATGGCATATTCTACCAGGCTTAAGTCAAATTCCTCCACCACGGCCCCTCTGTCCTTCAGCACATCGGCTGCCCTCACCACGGCCCTGCGGACCTCATCGTCCAGGCCTTCCCCCAGATAATCCCGGGGGATACCGATCTTCATGCCTTTTACATCATCCGTCAGTGCGGCGGTAAAATCCAGATCCTTCCTGGGGATGGAGGTGCTGTCTTTTGTATCATGGGAAGCAATGGTCTCCAGAACCGCCGCACAGTCCGACACGTCCCTGGCCACAGGCCCTACCTGATCCAGAGAGGAACCGTATGCGATGAGCCCGTAGCGGGAAACGGTTCCGTAGGTAGGCTTGATCCCCACCACGCCGCAGAAGGATGAGGGCTGCCGGATGGAACCTCCCGTGTCCGATCCCAGGGCATAGAAGCACTCCCCTGCCGCCACGGCGGCACAGGAACCTCCCGAGGAACCTCCCGGCACATGCTCCCTGCTGCGGGGATTCCTGGTAACCCCGAAAGCCGATGTCTCCGTGGTGCTGCCCATGGCAAACTCATCCATATTGGTCTTTCCCAGGATCACTGCCCCCGCCTTCTCCAGGTTCCACACGGCCTCCGCCGTATAAGTCGGCACAAAATTATACAGGATCTTCGAGCTGCAGGTAGTCCGCAGCCCCTTTGTACACAGGTTGTCCTTGACGGCTGCCGGCACTCCTGCCAGAGGTCCTGTAAAGCTTCCTCTGTCGATTCCCTTTTGTATCTCTTCTGCCTGTCTCAGAGCCCCTTCTCCGTCAACGGTCACAAATGCGTTGATCTCCGGTTCCTGTTCCTCGATCCGTTTCAGCGCTTCTCTCGTGGCTTCTGCTACGGAAATCTCTCTTTTCTTTATCTTGCCGCCCAATGTCAGGGCGCTTAACTCCAGCAGTTCCATATGCTCTCCTCCCCTACTCCACTGTCCTGGGCACCTTGAAGGCCCCGTCCTTTTTCTCCGGTGCGTTTTTCAGGATATCGTCGCTGTCGTCTTTGTTGGTCACCACATCCTCCCGAAACACATTATTCATGGAAAACACATGGACCATGGGCTCCACGCCTGCGGTATCCAGCTCATTGAGCTTGTCGATATAGTCCAGCATCCGCCCCATGTCCTTTTTGGCCTCTTCTCTCTCCAGGGGGGAAAGCTCCAGTTTGGCCAGGATCCCCACATACTCTATAGTCTCATCCGTAATGATATTTGCCATTTTTTGCCTCTCCTTCCTACGGCACCAGCCTGGTCACGTCTCTGGGGAACAGGCTGGTCTCCCGTACATTCTGTTCATCCAGAAGCCTCATGGTCAGCCTCTCCAGGCCGATCCCCAGGCCTCCGTGAGGCGGCATGCCGTATTTAAAGATCATCAGGTAGGAGGCGATGTCCTCCGGATCCATGTTCCTCTTCTCCATTTTGGCCAGGATCTCCCTGTAAGCGTGGATCCTCTGTCCCCCGGTGGTCACCTCCAGACCCTTGAACAGCAGGTCAAAGCTTAAGGTAAACTTAGGGTCTGCCGGGTCATCCATGGCGTAAAACGGCCTCTTTTTCGACGGATAATGGGTTACAAACACAAAATCGCTGTCATACTCCTCCTTAAAATACCTTCCGATCAGCAGTTCCTCCTCCGGTTCCAGATCATAGGGATTTTTGATCCTCCGCCCGTATTTCTCCGAGACCAGCTCCTTGGCCCTGTCGAAACGGACTGCAGGGATCCCTGATACAGCCGGAAGAGTTACCTCCAGCATATCCAGCTCCTTTTTATATTCTTTTTTCAGAAGTTCCATGGTGTACTGGAGGAATCCCGTCTCCATGGCCATAACGTCTTCGAATCCATCGATATATCCCATCTCAAAATCCAGGCCCACATATTCGTTCAGATGTCTCGTGGTGTTGTGCTTCTCTGCCCTGAACACCGGAGCCACCTCAAACACCCGGTCATAGACACCTGTCATGATCTGTTTGTAAAACTGAGGACTCTGTCCCAGTTCCGCCTTCTTGTTAAAATAATCCAGGCGGAACACATTGGAGCCTCCTTCGGCGCCTCTGGCCACGATCTTGGGCGTATGGATCTCCGTAAATCCCTGACTGTGGAGGAAATCCCGGAACCCTCTGACGATTCCCTCCTGAATCTTAAACTTTGCCCTCTCCCGCACATTTCTCAGGGACACCGGGCGCACTGCCAGCCTGGCCTCCAGGGAAGCGTGCATCCTGTATTTGTTCACGGCTATGGGAAGAGCCTGATCCGGCTCTGACAAAATCTTCACCGTCTCCAGACGGATCTCAAATCCGCCGGGAGCCCTGTCTTCCCGCACTACAACACCCGTTACTTCCACGGCCGACTCTTCTTTTAATTCCTTCAGATCGAACTCCATCCGGCCCTCCTCACAGACACACTGTATCAGCCCTTCTGCCTTCCGAAGGATCACGAAAGCCACTTCGCCCATATCCCGGATATTGTGAACACTGCCGTTGACCTTTACCGTTTTCCCTTCATAATCTCCCTCCAGGATCTGCCGGATCCCCAGAGTTTCCTTTTCTCTGACTCCTGTTAAAAATTCCATAGCGCACTCTCCTTACCTGAATGTAATGGTTTCGACTCCGGAAAACAAAAAATCCCGTTCCGGAGTACTGTTACATACTCCGGGACGGGACATTATTCTACAGAAAAAGCTGCAGCTGATCATGCTCCGTGGTACCACCCGCATTGAGTACGGTTTATAAAACCGTCGCTCCACTCTCGACAGATAACGGTGTCATCCGGATATCCCTACCCGCCCTGATCTCCCCGGGGAACACAAGGTTTCAGGATACCGGCTCCGGAGTGTTCCCTTATGGCCCGGTCCAACCTGACAGCGCTCTCAGTCGGTGACGCCGTCTTCCTGTCGAAGTCCCGCAGGCAAGAGTCTCCTTCTCAGCCTTTTTATGCTTTACAGCATTAAATTAGGCTTTATGATAGCACAACCTTTTTCTCATTGCAATATGTAATTTTCACAAATCACATCGGTTTTTTCGTCTGTTTTTCTAATACCAGCCGGTGTCAAGTTCAATATAAGGCCGGGTCCCCGGGTTTACCTTCACCTTAACCTCCGTGATCCAGGCTTCCTGATAATCCGATATTTTTTTCTGTCTCAGGTCTTCCAGGATCCGGTCCTTGTTCTCCATAAAACTCCTGAAATCACTGCCGCAGCCGTGAGGTGTCAGGGTCAGATAACCCAGATAAACCGGCTCCCGTTCCTCTCCCGTCTGCTCTCCCTCTTCCGATTCCTCCAGCTCCTCCCCGCATTTCGAAAAGGACAGACTGGGGATCACTCTCTTTTCGTTGTAAGTCACCTGGTAGCGGACGATGCCTGCAGGAACCGACGGATCCTCCTCCACCTCCATCACTGACGGCGTTCCGTAGTAAGCCACCACCAGGGTTCTTCCGTCCTGTTCAAAACGAAAATCCAAATTCTCCGTCACCAGATGTTCCTCCCCTATAAGGCACTCTCCTCCGTAGGACAGAGAAGAATACTCCACCAGTGCGATCCCTGTCCCGATGCCGCCCAGCAGAACGCCGCCGAGAAACACGGCTGTCATTATTTTCTGTATCCTACGCATGTTCTGTCTCCTCCTCTTCCTCTCTCGCCCGGCTTCTCCTTCTTATCCGGAAAGACATTCCCAGCACTCCCGCCGAAAAAGCGCACATTACCAGCCCTATACATCCCAGCAGGATCCCGGTCAGAGGATATCCCTGCATCAGCAATATGATCAGTATTCCTAAAATATAGAGGAAAAACAGCCCGAAGCCGAAAACCGTCAGGGAAAAAATCATCCAGCAGCCGTTCCACAGCAGACGCCCTGCCAGACGTCCTCCGTCTGTTACCCATCTGACTGCTGTTCTGATCCCTCTTCCTATGGTACTCCCTGCCATATGCCCTTCTCCTTTTCTCTTTCGGATCTCTCTCCACCTCCCGGCAAAGCCCCCTGACCCGCGATTCTCTCTGATCTCTGTGCCCGTATCTTTTCTGCTGTCATTCTCTGTCTGCCCCTGGTCTGCGCTCCGCCCGGCTTCCTCCTCATCGTACCCGCTCCCTGCCGCTTCCTGCAGGGCTGACCTTCTCTTTTTCCCTGACATTCTCAGGAAAGTCCTGCCTCTCTCCCATATCCACCGAAAGGACGCCGTGATCCTGCTGCTCAGCCACCGGATTCCTCTCCCTGCCCGGGAGCAGGCAGCCTTTATCCTGCTCAGGGGAGCTCCGGAAGCCGGGATTCTTCTGCCCTCTTCCTCCTTCTCGGTGCCGTAATCGGCCCGCACATGGTATGCCTCCAGAATCTCCGACGTCAGCTCGGAAAAGCTGCCGAAATCCGCAATGACCTCCGCCTCTGTCAGTCCCTTCTCCACCTTGATGTCGATATGCTGTTCGTACTCGCTGATAATATCCCTCAGTTCATCTTCCTGCAGAACGGAGAGAGACTGTTCCAGAGCCGACAAAAATTCTTTCTTATCCATTATCTGATCCCTCCATAAACTCCTTATCCATCGCTTTTCTCTGTGCTCTGTCTCAGAAACTTCCACACTCTGTCCGACAGCTGGGTCCACTCCTGCTCCAGCTGATCCCGATACAGGATCCCTGCCGCCGTCACATGATAATACTTCCTGGGCGGCCCCTCTGTGGATTCCCGCAGATAGGTCTCAAAATAATGTTCATTGGTCAGACGCTTCAGCAGAGGATATATGGTCCCCTCGTTCACATCCACCACCTTGGACACCTCTTCCACCAATTCATATCCGTACATGTCTCTCTGCCGGACAGACTCAAGCACAATCAGTTCCAGGATCCCTTTTTTAAATTGTGCGTTCATATGGGCTTTCAGCCTCCTTCTGGTTTTATATTATACCTACTACTTGGTAATGTCAAGTACTAGTTTTTAAATAATAGTTCCAGTCCTGCCCGGAGGGAACTTCTGCAGAGAAATGTAAATGATTTTTAATCAATCTTTTATTTCTATTATTTTCCTAATCTGATATACTGATTACAGACAGCTTTTGAATCCCAGGAGGAACAAAAAAATCATGACCAAAACCATCAGAACATCCCTTGTGTGCCTCTGCGCCGCCTTTGTCAGCCTCACGGCAGCACCGGCGGCAGAGGCCTCAGCCAATCTGCTGGACCCTATCCGTATCTGGGGGCCGGTGACCAGTACCAGCACCGAAGGAGAGGACGCCCGTTTTTTCTCTCTGGATAATCAGTCCGGCCAGTCCTATCAGGGAGAGCTCCGGATCACGGTCTCCAAGGTCTACACCCGTGTTCTCGATGCCGTCACCGGACAGCCCTGTCCTGTTGAAGACATCAGGCCGGGGGAGACTGCTTATGTCTATATCGGTCCGGCCATGACCATGAGCCAGCCTCCCATGGCCAATGCATCCATGATCCTCTACAATATCCCCGCAGACTTCAGAGTGCCCGATTATCTGAAGGTGGCCAGCCTGGAGTGGAATGAGGACAGGACCGAAGCTCTTCTGACTTCCACCGGCGGCGAAGCCTACACCGTGGCTGCAGACTGCGAGACCACTCCCTATCTCAGCACCAACATCGTCACCGTAGACGATCTGACTCCCGGCGTCTCCTGTCTCTTATGGGCGGACAGTGAGAACAGAGCGACCCGTATCATTAATTTTACCAATCCGGGGCTCCCTATCGAAGAACTTCCCATGGACCCGGGCTGGCAGAAGATCAACAATCACTGGTACTTTTACACAGAGGACGGTTCTATGGCCAAAGGGTGGATCACCGACTGCGACAAAATCTATTACCTGGATCCGGAAACGGGTATGATGCACAAGGGTTTTCTCACGATTGACGACAAAACCTACTATCTCCAGAGCGACGGAAGCCTGCTGACGTCCCCAAAACTGTTTACTCCTGATAAAAACGGGGTTCTTCAGTAAAAATTTTATTTTTTCTGTTACATTTTCTCCTGTTCTGCGTTTAACAAAATGAGACTAGTTTTGATTACTAAGGAGGACAGACTATGAGCTATGATGACTTTTTGGATTCTGATTACGCCTGCTTGGATTCATCTGCTATTGAGAAGTTGATCTTTCAGATTCTGAAAATGAAACAGGAGATCAAAGAACTGAATGAAACGATCCAATGGATGCACTCCGCGATCTGGACAGAGCTGGGAAGAAGTCAGAAACTGACAGAAGAGATCCAGCACCTGAGGGAAATTCTGGACTGCAGGAAAGAGAAATTGCAATAAACAGGAAAACCTTCTCCGAGAGAAAAGCCATGGGCTTTCTCTCTCGGAGAAGGCTTCTTTTTATCCGCGGTCCTATAATCTGTGGATAAAGATCCCGCTTCGCAGCTTGGGTTCAAACCAGGTGGATTTCGGCGGCATCAGCCTGCCCGCATCCGCCACGGCGAACAGTTCCTGTATGGAAGTGGGATACATGGAAAATGCCGCCTCCATATCCTCATCTACTCTTCGTTCCAGTTCTTTCAGTCCCCGGATCCCGCCGATAAAATCGATCCTTTTGTCCACTCTGGGATCTCCGATACCCAGAACCGGCCCCAGAAGATGATCCTGAAGCAGGGACACATCCAGTCCACTGACCGGATCCTCACTGCGAAGATGGTCCTTGGTCTTCAGCAGGTACCACTCTCCCCGGACGTACATGCCGAAAGTTCCCTTCTCTCTGGGGGCATAGGCCTCTTTGCCGATCTTTGCCACATCAAACCGTGCGCAGACCTCCGTAAAAAACTTTTCCATGGACAGCCCGTTCAGATCCTTCACCACCCGGTTATAGGACATGATCATCAGCTGGTCTTCCGGAAACAGCACGGAGAGGAAATAATTGCAGGGCTCGTCTCCTGTCACCGTTTCTCCCCTCTCCTCCAGGTCTTTTCTCCTCTTCAGGCCCACTTTCACCGCCGAAGCCGCCCTGTGGTGGCCGTCGGCAATGTAAGTGGCGGGGACCTGTCCAAAGGCCTCCTCCACGGCTGTCAGCCTCTTGTCTCCTGCGATCCGCCACACCTTATGACCTATGCCGTCCTCTGACACAAAGTCATAAAGAGGAGCCTCTTCCATAACTTCCTCCATGATCCGTGAAAGCGTCTCATGTTTGCGATATGCCAGAAAAACAGGGCCTGTGTGGGCATTGGTCACGTCTACGTGACGGATCCGGTCCAGTTCCTTGTCCTCTCTGGTGTTCTCATGCTTTTTGATGACTCCGTTCACATAATCATCCACGGCAGAGCAGCCTGCGATCCCGGTCTGGCTCCTGCCGTCCATGGTCAGCTGATACAGATAATAGCAGGGCTCTGTCTCTGTCACAAAGGTTCCGTCCTGGATCCGGCTCTCCAAAAGCTCCCTGGCTTTCTCATACACCCGGTCATCATAGGTATCCACGTCATCGCCGAACTGAGTCTCAGCCCGGTCGATATTCAAAAAGGAAAGAGGATTGCCGGCAACCGCCTCCAGGGCCTCTCTCCGGCTGTACACGTCATAAGGGAGGGCCGCCACCCTGGACACTGCCTCCCCGTTTGGTCTGACACACAAAAACGGTTTTACCACCGCCATATCTGTTATCCTCCCTGGTTACTTCACCACACGCACGCGGCACACGCCTTTGATGGCGTTCAGCTTCTGGATGGTGATCTCCTCCACCCTGGTCTCCAGATCCAGAAGGGTGTAGGCGAATTTATCCCGGCTCTTGTTGGTCATGTCAGAGATATTGACCCCTGCCGCCGCGAGAATCCCTGTGACCTGTCCGATCATGTTGGGGATGTTCTCATGGAACACTGCCACACGGCTGGCTCCCCGGCACACGCCCATGTCGCAGTTTGGGAAATTAACGGAATTCTTGATGGTGCCGTTCTCCAGATAATCCATGATCTCCTTCACGGCCATCCTGGCACAGTTGTCCTCTGACTCTTCCGTGGAAGCGCCCAGATGGGGGATGGCGATGCTGCCTTTCATGTTCACCGATTTGGGATTGGGGAAATCCGTCACATATCTGGCTACCTTGCCGCTCTCCAGAGCTTCCGCCATGGCGTCGTCGCTGACCAGCAGATCTCTGGCAAAGTTCAGCACCACCACGCCCTCTTTCATCTTGTCTATGGTCTCTTTGTTGATCATCTCTTTTGTGGCATCCATCAGAGGCACATGGACGCTGATATAGTCGCACTCCTCATAGATCGTGTCCGCGGAGGTGATGTGTTTTACGTCCCTGTTCAGGCCCCAGGCCGCATTGACCGAGATGTAGGGATCATAGCCGTATACTTCCATGCCCAGAGCCGCTGCCGCGTTGGCCACCTCGGCTCCGATGGCTCCCAAGCCGATGACGCCCAGCTTCTTGCCCTTGATCTCGCAGCCGGCAAAGTCTTTCTTGCCTTTCTCCACGGTCTTGGCGATACCCGGATCATCCTTGATCCCCTGACACCAGTTGATGCCGCCTACCACGTCGCGGGAGGCCAGGAAGAGTCCGGCCAGAACCAGCTCCTTGACGCCGTTGGCATTGGCCCCCGGAGTGTTGAACACCACGATACCTTCCCGGGCACACCGCTCCAGGGGGATATTGTTGACGCCGGCTCCCGCCCTGGCGATGGCCAGAAGCCCTTCGGGCAGCTCCATATCGTGCATGGAAGCGCTGCGTACCAGGACGCCCTGGGCCTCCTCAAGGGAATCTGTCATCTCGTACTGGTCCGTAAACAGGTCGGTGCCGCATTTGGATATGTTGTTGATACAATGGATCTTTCTCATGCCTTATGTGCCTCCTCGAATGCTTTCATAAACGCAACCAGCTTCTCCACCCCTTCTATGGGCATGGCGTTGTAGATGCTGGCTCTCATGCCGCCTACGCTTCTGTGGCCTTTCAGATTGACGAAACCGGCGGCCGCAGCCTCCTTCACAAAGAGGGCATCCAGATCTCCATCTCCGGTGACGAAGGGAACGTTCATGAGAGACCGGTCCTTCTTCTCCACGGTCCCCTTAAACAGGCTGCTCTCGTCCAGGAAATCGTAGAGGATCCTGGCCTTCTTCTCGTTGTACTCCTTCATGGCTGCCAGACCGCCTCTGGCCTTTAACCACTTGAACACCTTGCCGCAGATGTAGATCCCGTAGGCGGGCGGCGTATTGTACAGGGACTTGGCATCCGCATGGGTCTTGTACTGGCACATGGTGGGAGTGCCGGGAAGAACGTCTTCCGTGATCAGGTCCTCCCTGATGATGACGATGACTACCCCGGCAGGACCCACATTCTTCTGAACTCCGCCGTAGATCACGCCGTACTTTGTCACGTCCACCGGCTCTGACAAGAAACAGGAGGACACGTCGGCCACCAGGGTCTTGCCCTTGGTATTGGGCAGCTCTTTGAACTTGGTCCCGTAGATGGTGTTGTTCTCACAGATATACACATAATCTGCATCCTCTGAGATGGGCAGGTCGGAACAGTCCGGAATATAGCTGAAGGTCTTGTCTTCGCTGGAAGCCACCGCATTGGCCTTACCGTACTTCTGGGCCTCCTTAAATGCCTTCTTGGCCCACTGGCCGGTGATGATATAGTCCGCCACTTTGTTCTTCATCAGGTTCTGCGGGATCATGGAGAACTGAAGATGTGCTCCTCCCTGTAAAAACAGTACCTTATAGTTGTCCGGAATGTTCATCAGCTCCCGAAGGTCTGCCTCCGCCTCCTGGATGATGGTCTCAAATGCCTTGGAGCGATGGGACATCTCCATAACGGACATCCCTGTTCCCCGGTAATCCAGCATCTCTGCCGCCGCTTCTTTTAATACTTCTTCCGGCAATACAGCTGGTCCTGCCGAGAAATTGTACACTCTGCTCATATCTCGTTCCCCACTCTCCTCTGAATTTGTTTTAAATCTTTAAATCTTTATCGTCAAATGCGTCCGAGATGGCCGCACCTGGAGATACCATCGGAAATACCTTGTCGTCGCAGTGGATCTGGCAGTCGATGACCACCGGGATATCCAGGGCCATGGCTTCCTCGATCACCGGCTTTAACTCTTCCTTTTTCGTCACCCGGTAAGCCCTGGCTCCCATGGCTTCCGCCAGCTTCACAAAATCTACATGATCATTCAATATTGTATGTGAATACCGTTTTCCGTAGTACAGTGTCTGCCACTGGCGCACCATACCCAGAACATGGTTGTTGATCACCACCTGGATCACCGGGATGTTGTACCTGGTGGCCGTGGCGATCTCGTTCATGTTCATGCGGAAACAGCCGTCTCCGGCGATGTTGAACACTTTCTTGTCTTTCCGCCCCATCTTGGCCCCGATGGCCGCTCCCAGGCCGTAGCCCATGGTGCCTAAGCCTCCGGAAGTGAGAAGGGTCCGGGGACTGTTGTACTTGTAATACTGGGCCGCCCACATCTGGTGCTGCCCCACCTCAGTGACGATAATGGCATCGCCGCCGGTGGCCTCATAGACCGCCTCCACCACCGCCGGTCCCGTGAGCACTTCCCTGTTGTAGCTTAAGGGATACATGTCCTTGAGCCGCTCGATGTGGGCCACCCACTCGTCGTGATTCTGAGGATCCAGACGGGCGTTTAATTTTCTCAGGATCACCTTCAGATCGCCGATGACGCTGGCATCCGTGCGGATGTTCTTATTGATCTCCGCCGAGTCGATATCCAGCTGAAGGATCCTGGCATTCCTGGCAAATTTGGCCGTATTGCCCGTGACCCGGTCGCTGAACCGGGCTCCAGCCACGATGAGAAGATCACACTCAGTGATGCCGAAGTTGGAGGCCTTGGTCCCGTGCATGCCCACCATGCCTGTGTACAGCTCGCTGGTCCCGTCAAAGGCGCCCTTGCCCATGAGGGTGTCCCCCACAGGGGCATGTACCTTTTTGGCAAACAGCCGGATCTCGTCGGCGGCATCCGACAGATTGGCGCCGCCTCCTACCAGAATAAAGGGCTTTTCGGCGTTTTTGATCATCATGAGGGCCAGCTCCAGATCCTCGTCCTCGATGGTATCGGTCTGACGGGCCACCTCCTCCGGCGGCTGATATTCATAATCATAGGAATTGGCGGTCACGTCCTTGGTAATATCCACCAGAACCGGGCCCGGCCGGCCGGACTTGGCGATAACAAAGGCTCTTCGGATCACGGAAGCCAGCCTGGTGATATCCTTCACGATAAAATTGTATTTAGTAATGGGCATGGTGACACCGGCGATGTCGATCTCCTGAAAGCTGTCACGGCCCAGAAGGCTTACGCCCACATTGCAGGTGATGGCCACCACGGGGATAGAGTCCATGTAAGCGGTGGCGATGCCAGTCACCAGGTTGGTGGCGCCGGGGCCTGATGTGGCCAGGCACACTCCCACTTTGCCTGTAGCTCTGGCATAGCCGTCTGCCGCGTGGGCAGCTCCCTGCTCATGGGAGGTCAGAATATGGGTGATCTCGTCCTGATGCTTGTAAAGGGCATCGTAAATATTGAGGATGGATCCTCCCGGATAACCGAAAACCGTGTCCACTCCCTGTTCTTTTAAGCATTCTACTACGATTTCTGCTCCTGTTAAAATCTGCATGGGGTTGTTCTCTCCTTACTTCTAGTCTTCCAGGATGGCTCCTTTATCAGCGCTGGTCACCAGTCTCCGGTAGCGCTTCAGATAGCCGGTCACCTCTTTTGTCTTTGGTGTCCAGGTACTTCTCCTGCGTGCCAGCTCTTCGTCGGATACGTTCATGTTGATGGTGTTGGCATCGATGTCAATGGAGATCATATCTCCCTCTTCCACCAGTCCGATAGGACCTCCTGCCGCTGCCTCCGGGCTCACATGGCCGATGGAAGCGCCTCTGGAGGCGCCGCTGAAACGGCCGTCGGTGATCAGAGCCACAGAGGAACCCAGGCCCATGCCTGCGATGGCTGAGGTGGGGTTGAGCATCTCCCTCATGCCCGGGCCGCCCTTGGGGCCCTCGTAGCGGATGACCACCACGTCTCCTGCCACGATCTTTCCGCCCTTGATGGCGGCAATGGCCTCCTCCTCACTGTCGAAGACTCTGGCCGGTCCCTCGTGCTTTAACATCTCGGGAACCACGGCGGAGCGCTTCACCACGCAGGAGTCGGGGGCTAAGTTGCCCCGAAGCACGGCGATGCCGCCTGTCTGAGAATAGGGGTTCTCCACCGGCCGGATGACCGCCGGATTCTTGTTGACGCAGCCTTTTATGTTCTCTCCCACGGTCTTTCCTGTGACCGTCATGCAGTCCAGATTGAGAAGGCCCAGCTTGGCGATCTCGTTCATCACCGCGTAGATCCCGCCTGCCTCATTTAAGTCTTCCATGTAGGTAGGACCTGCGGGAGCCAGGTGACACAGGTTTGGCGTCCTGGCACTGATGCTGTTGGCGATGTCCACATTGATCTCCACCCCCGCTTCGTGAGCGATGGCCGGAAGATGGAGCATGCTGTTGGTGCTGCAGCCCAGGGCCATATCCATGGTCAGGGCGTTGTGGAAGGCCTCTTTTGTCATAATGTCCCTGGGACAGATATTCTTCTTTAACATATCCATCACCGCCATGCCGGCCTTCTTGGCCAGGCGGATCCTCTCGGAGTACACCGCCGGGATGGTGCCGTTGCCCTGAAGCCCCATACCCAGAACCTCGGTGAGACAGTTCATGCTGTTGGCCGTGTACATGCCGGAGCAGGAACCGCAGGTGGGACACACCTTGCACTCGAATTCCTTTACATCCTCCTCCGTCATGGTGCCAGCCGCATAGGAGCCCACGGCCTCAAACATGCTGGAGAGACTTCTCTTCTCACCCTTCACGCGGCCTGCCAGCATGGGGCCGCCGCTTACGAATACAGTGGGGATATTAAGCCGCGCCGCTGCCATGAGAAGCCCCGGCACGTTCTTGTCACAGTTGGGAACCATGACCAGGGCGTCAAACTGATGAGCGATGGCCATACACTCCGTAGAGTCGGCGATCAGATCCCTGGTCACCAGAGAGTACTTCATCCCCTCATGACCCATGGCGATGCCGTCGCACACGGCGATAGCCGGGAACACGATAGGGGTTCCCCCTGCCATGGCCACTCCCTGCTTCACCGCTTCCACAATCTTATCCAGGTTCATATGTCCCGGTACAATCTCATTATAAGAACTGACCACTCCCACAAGAGGTCTTGCCAGCTCCTCCTCCGTCAACCCTAAGGCCCGGTAAAGAGACCGGGCAGGCGCCTGCTGCATCCCTGATTTTGCATTATCACTTCTCATGTAAATTCCTCCTGTTCTATCTCACGGCCGCCGCGATGAGATCTCCCATCCTGGCCGTTCCTACTTTTGTACATCCTTCCTGCCAGATATCTCCGGTCCGGTATCCGTCTGTCAGAACCTTCTGCACTGCCGCCTCGATGGCCGCCGCCTCTTTATCCAGATCAAAGGAATACCGGAGCATCATGGCCGCCGACAGGATAGTAGCGATGGGATTGGCCAGATCTTTGCCCGCGATATCCGGCGCGGAGCCGTGGCTGGGCTCGTACAGGCCGAACCTGGTCTCGTTTAAACTGGCCGATGACAGCATACCGATGGAGCCGGTGATCATACTGGCCTCGTCGGACAGGATATCCCCGAACATGTTCTCTGTCAGGACCACATCAAACTGTCCCGGATTCATCACCAGCTGCATGGCGCAGTTATCTACCAGCATGTGGGTCAGTTCCACCTCCGGGTAATCCTTCGCCACTTCCTCCACTACGCTTCTCCAGAGTCTGGAGGAATCCAGCACATTGGCCTTGTCCACACTGGTGACCTTCTTCCGCCTCTTCATGGCAATGTCAAAGGCCTTCACCGCGACGCGGCGGATCTCGTTTTCATTGTAAGTCAGAGTATCCACCGCCGTCCTGACGCCGTCGATCTCCTCCGTATGCCGTTCTCCGAAATACAGGCCTCCTGTCAGCTCCCTCATAATCACCATGTCAAAGCCGTGGCCGATGATCTCTTTCTTCAGAGGGCAGGCATCCGCCAGCTCCCGGTACAGACAGGCAGGCCGGATATTGGCAAACAGATTCAGGCCCTTGCGGATGGCCAGCAGCCCTGCCTCCGGTCTCAGATTCGGCGCCACGTCATACCACCTGGAATTTCCCACATTCCCGCCTACGGCTCCCAGAAGGACCGCATCGCTCTTTCTCGCGGTCTCCAGGGCCTCCTCGGTCAGGGGCACTCCATAGGCATCGATGGAACATCCGCCCATAAGGATCTCCGTATAATCAAATCTATGGCCGTAGACCTGGCCGGTCTTATCAAGAACCTTACATGCCTCTCTTACAATCTCCGGGCCGATGCCGTCGCCCGGTATGGTGACAATCCTGCAGTCCATCTCTTTACTCTCCCCTTTTTCTTTCTCTCTGCAACTGTTTCTCTCCATCATATATCATTTGGCGGCAGATTTCAAGAATTCCTAATAAATTCCTTTAAAGTTCTTTGGAATTTTTGGCATAACCTGGGGTTATAAATGGGACCGTTGAGTACATTTGCCTGCCTGTTTTTCACTTTATCAACTGTTTTTTGATTACATCTCAGCACGGGTTTGATTGATGGATTACCCATTCCATCAGGAATTCGAATTACGGTAGAATTACAGCCAGAAAGGTTTGAACTGCAGGCCTTGACCGGAAGAAATAAAGCCGATTGGAAAACCTATGAATTGTCTGTCGAAAAGATCACCAATGTCCAGCTCATGGATGAACGACAGATCAGACAAGTGGTCGAACAGTCGGCATCTGGCATGATTTTAGGGGCGGCTGCCTTTGGTACTCTGGGCGCAATGGTTGGCGGAAGAACAAAAACGAAAGAAAAGATAAACGTAAACTTGCTGCTTGTAATCGATTATTTTTCTGGAGAAGCCAAACAGATTGTTTTAAATGTCAGTGATTATAAAAAAGCAAGCGAACAGGTTGTAAAACGTTTCAGGGAGATGAAGCCTGTAGCAAACGATACCGTCACATTGTAAATGAATTAAGGCAGGTATCGCCAAAAGCCCCGGTGCGGCATACCGGGGCTTTATGAGTTTCAAAATCTTCCTGCCTTCTGGACTCCCCGGGAGTCTGTCACATACAGAGCGCACTCCAGGGGGTGCCCGGCTCTGGGTTCAAAATAGTACCATTTCCCGTCGATCTCCCGCCATCCTGTCGCTGCGTATCCGCTGGATTTAAAATAGTATCGATGGCCGTTGATATTCCTCCAGCAGTCTTTCAGGTATGTAGTCTCTGTATCAGCATACCACCAGCCGTTCTGATCGTGGTGCCAGCCAGGCTCATAATGAGGAAGCTCCACCAGAGACCAGTCAGGCCGGCCGTATCCGGCGATGCCTGAGTGAGTCAGCGGATAAGACTTCTCACGCACGCCTCCGCCGTTGGCCACCACCCCGGAGGCCCCGCTGGTATTGCCCTCTATGGTGTAGACTCTCTCTGATGTGACTTTGGTGACAATGCCGGTATGGCAGATCCGGACCGAGTTCCGAAAGAAAATCTGATCTCCCGGCTCTGGACAGGTGTGCCACTGTCCCTTGTCCTTGTAATATTGGGCAGAGGTCGGAGTATACGCGCTGAATCCTCCGCAGAGCAGCTGCCGGGCCTGTACCTGACCGAAGGTCTGGACAAAACACCAGTCCACGAACATGTCGCACCAGGCTTGCCCCTGGAGGGAGGGATACAGATCCCTGGCGTATTTTGTGTGGTTACTGCTGCCGGTGTTGGCAGTCTTACTGTCCAGATCCTTGTTGGATCTTTTCTCCAGATACCCGACTTCGGCTCTGGCGATGCTAATCAGTTTTTCTATCGCTGTCATATAATACCTCCAGTTTTTCTAGATAGCAAATTACCGTTTCTCTTTATAGCCTGTCCTCTCCCAGATCTCCTTCAACCGCTCCCAGCCATCCATGGCCACCAGAGCCACCACAAAGGCCGCGATCATACAGGCAAATACCATATACCATGTGATCGTCTGCTTCTGCCAGGCCATCAGCGCTGTAAAGGCCGCCGGACACAAGATCAGGGACAGGACGATCACAACCGCCGCAGTGGGCAGCTTGTCCAGGCCCGGCCAGGATTTGATCACCTGAGTGATTACAGATACAAGAAAAGCCATCACACCGATGGCCGTCAACAGGTACACAAGGTACTGCATGATCTCATTCATATTCATCTTCTTCCTCTCTTTCTGCCGGCTCCTCCGGCATAGTGATTAATTTGTTTTTTAAGCTGGTGTTTTATGTAGCCTGAGGAATCTGTAAAGATAAATTCAGTTCTGATTCCTATATTATTCTTTGTAAAGAATGTCTGATTTTATCTATTTGGACTTGCATTTATTTAATAATCAATTATAATAAATCCATATTCAATATCTGTGAAGGAGGAATTTCCGTGAAAAACCCAACGATTACCCTTATGAAAGGAATTTGCATACTCCTTGTTGTCGCAGGCCATGCCGGTTGTCCATTAACCAAATTTATATATCTTTTTCATATGCCAGTCTTTTTTATGATTTCCGGATATCTCTTTAAAAGAGAATATTTCAAAAATAAGCAAAGCCTAGTTTTACTTTTCCACAAAAGAATACTTCGACTGTGGGTTCCTTATGTAATTACAAATATGTTTTTTCTTTTGCTATCTGGATTTACTTTAAGCAAAGACTTTTTTTATAAAGCACTTAAGATATTATTCTTTTGCTGTGAACCTCCTCTTGGCGATGCATCCTGGTTTTTGGGAACTCTCTTTTCAGTTACCATTCTTTTTGCATGCATCAGTTATATTCTCAGTTCGTTAAATAACAAGAGAGTATTCGTTGTCCAAACTATACTAGCCATCAGTCTACTTTATTTTAGTTATTTCTGCCAAACACAAAGTATTGATGTTAAATTAGTCTTTTTAAGGGTTTTCTCTGTTTATATTATCTTTTATCTTGGCTATCTATACCAGTATAAAAATATGTGTGCCAATTGGCCTTTCACACTGTTTTCAGGCATAGCAGGAGGGATCATTCTGCTTTTCTTCAGGAATATTGACATTAATCTTGGATCCAATATATATACCAATCCTCCGTCGCTGATCATCGTCTCAATAGCTGGATGGCATTTCATTTACCTTCTTGCAGATATAGGTAAAAAGTCCCCTGTTTTTTTCTCTGTATTTTCTTATATAGGGAATCATACTATGCCCATCTTATTATTCCATTGGCTTTGTTTTTCGCTGATTGGCATGGTCCTTCCACACTGTGTATGGTGGTTAAAAACACTACTGGCAGTTATAATTTCTCTAGGATGTTATGCTCTGTGGAACAAATTAAAACATTTGCTCTATGCAACTGAAACAAGTAAATAGTAACATAGTCAATACCTTTTCTATATTCTTCTGCCTTCAAGTAACTTTTATAAGCGGACAAACCGTTTTTAATACAGGCCTGCGCAAATACCGGGTTGGTATAAGCCCACATATGCTGACATCAACCCGGCTGTTGTCTGAAAATCAACCCAAAAGACCATATCTGGTTACTTCCTTTTTTATATCTGATCCGCTTCCATATTTCTCCCAACCATTCTCAGCCACCCATGGTCTCTAGCGCCATCACAAAAGCAGCACTCAACAGGCAGAGAAAAAATCCTGCATATTTTATTGATACTTGTCCTCTTCTTCTCTTTCTACCGCTTCCTCCGGCATAGCGATCAGTTTGTCTTTTAAGCTGGTAGCCACATCGTTGCCTCCCAGTCCATGGTAGGCGTCGTACATTCTCTTGACATTCTCCTTTGCATAGATCGGGCAGTAGCCTCTGTCCTGGTAGTGGTTGTAAGTCCAGATGATCCGGTCTCTCAACAGGGCCTGAACCCCTTCCTGAACGGCTCTGTTCTTTATGCTCTCTTCCGCCTGTCTCTTTATGATCTGACGGTAACCAAAACTCAAAAGGGCGGAGATGGCCACGAAGAGCCACTCCACCCAATGCGCACTGATATAGCGCGCGATTATTCCCATTTCTTTTATCACCTTCTTTTACACAATATCTTAGATTTCTAAATTTTAAAAACGTCAAATTCTGGCTGTTTGGCTTTGTTTTGAACATATAATCAGCAATTTGAAATTGTGATTTCCTGCTTTTCCTATTTCCTGCCGCCTACAAGTAATTTATAAAATGGCGGACAGATTTTTTTCATTAATATGGCGCCCAATACACATATCCCCGCTGTCATAAATGGGAAAAGGCAGTATTCTGTTAACTGAACTACAAAAGTCTGAACCAAAAGCCTGACAGCAACTTTCTTTAAAGCAGTTAATACTAAAATATGAAACATATAAATGAAAAGAGAATATTGCATTAAATAGATAAAGATCTGTTTGTATTTGCTTTTGACAATTCCATCTGATGCTTTCACTATAAACAACATATATACCAAAATTGAGAACTGATGAATTATATTATATTTACAGCACCAATCCAGAATAATCAAAATGGGAATACAAATTACAAGCTTCCATGAAATCTTATCGATACTTTTCATGTGAAAATTATATTTTACAATCAGGATTCCAATGTTCCAAAAAACCAATGCCTGTACATCTATCACAGTTGTTTGTAAATTCCAGAGCCAAATAGCTGTTATAATCACCAGAGAAATTTTAGGAATGCAGCCAATTATTCTCTGTGGTATATGTCCCATTATATTTAATATCATCAAATCACGGATAAACCATAATGGAACGCAAAACGGTTGATTATCTGCAATTTTTCCGATATATGCATCAATCCACTCCAGCCACGTCCATGTACGGATAGTATTATCACTATTCGAAAAATATGGAGATATAGCAGGAATGCTCTGTGCAATGTAAAACACCAGAATATAAATAGATATAGATATACACATCACATATGGAACAAATAATGTACGGAATTTCTTTTTAATGTTCTCAGAATACCTAATGTCTCTGGAATGGAACAGCACGCTTGAAAACAAGAAAAAAAGTGGAACAGCCGCTCTTCCCAGACACTCTGAAACGATATATTTAAATGTTTCCAGCCAGTACGGAGTTATGATTGTCATCCCATTTTCCAGACCGGTAAATTCGTTATTCATGTGAATGAAAATAATCAATATTGTACATATTACCTTAACAATCTGTATTCTTTGAGATTCCTGTTTATCAGTACTATACATTATAAACTCCTCTGTTTTTATGTGATTATAACATTTGCATGTTAATATTTAATGCATTAACAGAAGTTTTATCTGGTTTTTGAGATTAATATTGTCTCACTGTATCTGGTATTTTCTTCAATTTCTCCCAGCCGTCTATGACTATCAGAAACAGAAAGATACCATGTACTGTTCCATGTATTGTTTCATGTAAAACTAAAGAATGAATCCACTAGTCAACACCCCGTCGTTCCTTATCACTCCAAATCTCTCAAAAAAGAGCTACAGCAAGAAATTCTGAAACTGACAGGACTGAAATCTCCTTTTATCACTCCTAGTCGTCCATGGCTACCCAAGCCACAATAAAGTCTTCAATCATATAGCCAAATACCATAATATGGTCGTCTGTTACTAAGCTATCAACACCGTAAAAACTACCAGACATATGAATAAGAATAATCAATATTGAACATATTATTGTAGCTCAAATATAATTATTAATAGTAACCAACACATTTTACACCATATGTTCCAGATTGTGCTACTGGAAATATGACAGATCCTGCTGTTAAAACTATCCCAGAAGAAATAGGAATTTGTACCTTGTCCATCTTTAAATGATTTACTGCCACTTGTAGCTATATCTTGTGTAAATACCCCATATTTTCTCACATTACCAGCAATTCCAAAAATTGTTTTACCATTAAGAACATTTCCTGCCACCAGATTCGAATCTCCCTTAATAGTCTGTATCCCTGTCAAAAATTGGTTCGCTGCAATTGTTTGATTTTTTGTACTTGGTGTAATGGTAATCGCACCTCTCTCTGTCATACTACCAGGATAGTGTAACTATATCTGGGGATCTGAGTGGGCAGACTTCCCCCCTCCCCTCTTTTGACCTTCCCCTCTATCCACATATCTTCCCGATTGATTCTTGAAAATCTTGCCGACAGCACATGGCTGATATGACCTTCCGTGCTGCTTCCTATTACCCCC
>CAJUJV010000032.1:14067-40831 GCA_910586845.1 uncultured Hungatella sp. | reverse complement strand
GATATTGAATTTTCAAGGTGCATAGCTAAAATCTATGTGCGAAGTTTGAGTAAATAAATTGTGATGATTTGGGATGGAGAAATCCCGATATTTTCGCTGTTTTTTTAGTGTGTTCCCTGCGGATGCAGGGGTGATCCTATAATCCTGCAATCAGCTCCTAATCAGTTGGTGTGTTCCCTGCGGATGCAGGGGTGATCCTGACATTTGAGTCAAAAAATATGACATTTAAAAGTGTTCCCTGCGGATGCAGGGGTGATCCTGGTCACTCCCTGCTGTTTGCAGGCGGCTTTTAGTGTTCCCTGCGGATGCAGGGGTGATCCTGGTCATTTCTGCATAGGTCTTTTCCTTTACGGGTGTTCCCTGCGGATGCAGGGGTGATCCTTCGAAAGGGAATTCTGTACGAATTCGAAAAGAGTGTTCCCTGCGGATGCAGGGGTGATCCTGCGTAAAAACGGTGGACATTTCGGAGCCAACAGTGTTCCCTGCGGATGCAGGGGTGATCCCGTTCTCCGATGATTACCTGACGGACACGGTCCGTGTTCCCTGCGGATGCAGGGGTGATCCCCTCATCACGCAGTCTTAAAAATCCGGATAAAGGTGTTCCCTGCGGATGCAGGGGTGATCCTGCGGTCCGCCGTTACGGCTGTGTTCCGGCTGCGTGTTCCCTGCGGATGCAGGGGTGATCCTGGCTTCCATTGATCTTTTTATGTTGCCGTCCGGTGTTCCCTGCGGATGCAGGGGTGATCCTCAAACGAAGACGGGGAGCCTGTAGGGTCAGGAGTGTTCCCTGCGGATGCAGGGGTGATCCTAAAAACGCCGTCACGCACGGAGCCTTTGCGAAGTGTTCCCTGCGGATACAGGGGTGATCCTGCGCCAGACATAAATATTTCCACCATAAAAGCGTGTTCCCTGCAAGTGCAGGGGTGATTCTCATACAACCTTTGTCAGAGAGACCAACTATTAAAAGTAAGTAAATAATTGAAAAAAGCAAAAAGAAATTTCATGGCAAAAAAGGGTACGACAACAAAGCCTGCTCTCAGGCAAGTCAAAATAGAATGGACAGGGATTTATGCTTTTGGAATGTAAGGCTGGTTGTTTTTTAGGACAGTGTAAATGATGTTACACATTTATCTGGCAACAGCGTCAACGCATGTCAAATGGTGTTTGCCTTCCGTTTTCTTCTTCTGGTAATAGGCACTTAATACAGGATCTTTAAAGAAGACGACCAGAGCGGCTTGGGAAATGGCTTTCCGCAGGTATGGTGACCTGCGTTTGCTTATTATATTGTGGGCCGCCTCAAATTCGCCGGATTGTGTGACAGTGGCATTCAGGCCAGCAAATGCTGCCAATTTTCTGGGATTGCCAAATTTAGAGATATCACCTATTTCGCTGATAATGGCTGCGCCCGTGATACTGCCAATACTGGTAATAGAAGTAATGGGGGATTCCAATTTTTCCATGATACCAGCGATTTCAGATTCCGTTTCCTTTACCTGTTTTTCAATAAAGGAAATCTGCTCAATCAATGCTTTGAGTTGGAAGGTGAAGCTGCCTTTGGCAAAAGTAATGCGAAAAGAGCTGGATGCAGCGGATTTTAACTGTTCCGCTTTTGCGGAGCCGATTTTTGCCGGCTGAGTTTTGTCAGCAATTCCGCAAGGGTTTCCGATGGAACCGACTCAAAATCAATCAGCGAAGAGAACTGGAGGAGGATTTCTTTAGAAGTTCTGCCAAATATGTCAGAAAAAATGGACTGGTATCCGGGGGAAACCTGGTCTGGCACACAGACAGCCTTGCGTTTCAAGTCACTGATGGCTATTACTACTGGATCGCGAAGATCCGGAAGCTGGCACTTGAAAAACTGCCACGAAGGAGTCATGGATGCAGGCCGATAATGGAACAGATTCGGGGTGGAAAAGATCTATCTGCGCACTGTGTCCCCTTGTCCACGGAGGGTACACAGATATGAGAAAACAGCTGGACGGTCTGATGGATATCATCCGGTACAGCTTTCAGCTTGACCTTTACAGCAATTCAGACGGATCCCTCATCATTAGCTCCGCTGGCTGTTGGAGGGTCTAAACCCGGGAACAGCCAAAAGCGATTCGGAAATGGGGCCCGCCAAAGCTCGAAAAATTTTAGAAGTTTCTTGTAGATTATATGAGAAGTATGTATAATAGAATAGAAACAAACCACATGCTATTTCACGGGAGGTATCTAAATGAAGAGAAAATTTGCAGCAGCAGGAACCGGCCTGGCAGCCGGGATGATGGCGGCAGCCATGACCATGAATGTATTCGGCGCTCAGATCACAGAAGATAAGGCCAAGTCCATCGCTCTGGATCATGCGGGAGAGAAAGAGGAGAATCTGTTTTCCGTGAAGCTGGAGGCGGACATTGAGAACGACAGGCAGATTTATGAAGTGAAATTGGTAACCCGGGATTACAGAGAGTATGAGTATGAGATTCTGACCGAAGACGGGACGATCATGTCCATAGATTATGA
Source organism: uncultured Hungatella sp. (assembly GCA_910586845.1). GTDB lineage: Bacteria > Bacillota > Clostridia > Lachnospirales > Lachnospiraceae > UBA3402. The sequence goes on along the minus strand of CAJUJV010000032.1, from coordinate 38,329 downwards.
AAAGAAGATCCTGGCCACACCCCGGACCTCCAAGCCGGCCATCACTATGGAAAAGGCCAAGGAGACGGCTCTGGAGCAGGCGGGAAAGAAAGCAGAGGATGTGACCTTTGTCAAGGAAGAGAAAGAGTATGACGACGGCATCCTGGTTTATGAGACAGAGTTCCACACCGCAGACAGGGAGAAGTATAAATATGAATTCAATGGTTCTGTCGGTGAGATCATCAGCTGGGAGTATGACGGATGGGATCGTCTGCTGGCAGACAAAGACCAGACAGGCGGAGCTTCCGACAAGGCAGACGTCATAACCGGACCGGAGGGAGCCAGGGCGGCTGCTTTAAAGATGGCAGGGCTGAAGAATTCCGATGTGAGATGGGGAAAGATCGAGAGAGATCACGAGGACGGCCGCCTGATATATGAAGGAAAGTTCTACTGCGGGATCATGGAATATAAATTTGAGATCGACGGGGCCACGGGACAGATCCTGGACTGGGAAGTGGAAAGTATTTATGATTAAAAGAAATTTTTTTCGATTTCGGAAGATCTATAAATAAATTATTAAGAAAAAATAAAAAAACTGTTGACATTTCTGTGCATATCTGATAAATTATAGTCATAACCGAATAATCATTGGATTGTAACTGATAAGCAGGCAAAACCAGTTTTGAATAGGACTTCATGAGAAGCCGCTGTTTAAAATTGGTTTTTTTTATGGAAGACCAGAGTTATGAAAATTGAAAAGATTATAAACAATAATGTAGTCAGTGCCCTGGATGCAGACGGAACCGAGATCGTGGTCATGGGAAAAGGAATCGGTTATCATGTAAAACACGGCATGGAGGTTCCCAGGGATAAGGTGGAAAAAATATTTCGTCTTGATAATCCGGGGATCGTCAGCAAGTTCAGAAATCTGCTGGCCCAGATGCCTCTGGAGCACCTGCAGATCTCATCGGAGATCATTGATTATGCCAGGAATGTGCTCAACAAAAAGCTGAACCACAATATCTATCTGACGCTGACGGACCATATCAATTTTTCCATTGAACGGTATCGGAAGAAGATGATGTTTACTAATCCGCTGATTCGGGAAGTAAAGAATTTTTACAGAGAAGAATATCTGGTAGGCGAGTATGCCGTGGCCCTGATCGACAGAAAGCTGGGGATCCGTTTTCCGGCAGATGAGGCGGCGTCCATTGCCCTTCATATTGTAAATGCAGAATATAATATCAAGATGAGGGATACCATAGACATCACGAATCTGATTCAGGAGGTTATGGGAATCATCAGGGAGTATTTTCACATAGAATTGGACGAGAACTCTTTGAGTTATGAGCGGTTGATCACTCACCTGAGATTTCTGGCCGGGAGGATCTACTGCAGGGAACTTTCAGACGGAGCGAATCTGGAGTTCTCCCGGATGATCTCCGAGATGTATCCGGAAGAATACCGGTGCAGTTTAAAAATCCGGGATTATATCCAGGAAAAATATGAGCATTATGTAACTGACGAGGAAGTGTCATATTTAGCCGTGCACATCAAGAGGGTGCATGTGTAGAGAAAGAGAGGCGGTTTATTTGTTTGATTCAATTAAGAAGTTATTGGGCGGTCAGGGATCGAAGGCAAAAAAGATGATCCTGGCGCCTGTACCGGGAAAGGCTATCCCCATGAGTGAGGTGGCGGATCCTACGTTCAGCCAGGAGATACTGGGAAAAGGAGTAGCCATCGTCCCCACGTCAGGTACTGTCGTAGCGCCGGCATCAGGGAAAGTGGCAGTGATGTTTGAGACGAAGCATGCAGTCAGCATTAAGACGGATTTCGGGGCGGAGCTGATCGTTCACATCGGATTGGATACGGTAAATCTGAAGGGACAGTATTTCCGGGCCTGTGTGTCTCAGGGAGATATGGTGAAGGCAGGGGATGTGCTGGTAGAAGTGGATTTAGAGCAGGTGAAGGCAGCAGGTTATGATGTGACTACGCCGGTGATCATCTGCAATACACCGGATTATCCCGATATGGTATGCAAAAGCGGCATGGAAGTGAAAGCTCTGGATCCGATCATCGAATTATAGGAAGGCGTTATGGTCAGGAGGACATTTGTTTTAAAAGATCCCGAAGGGCTTCATGCCAGGAATTCCGCAAAGGCAGTCATGGCATGCAGAGACAGCAAAGCTTCAGTGACGCTGGAGTACGGAGGGGAGACCGCAGATGGGGGAAACATTCTGGAGGTCATGTCTCTGAGGGCCCGGTATGGCGACGAGATCAGGATAACGGCAGAGGGAGAAGGGGAGCAGGAGATTACAGAGGAGATTGAAAAAGCTTTGAACGGCATTATGATTTAAATCCGGGCCGGATTTAAATAAACCAAGGAGACGGCCTTTTTGGCCTAAAGAAAGGAGTTTTTATTATGATGAAGTATTTTCAGAAACTTGGTAAGTCGCTCATGCTTCCCGTAGCGTGTCTGCCCATATGCGGTATCCTTATGGGTATCGGATACATACTGGCGCCGGCTGCCATGGCAGGTGAGGTTCAGGGTTTTACGGCAGGAGGATTCATGTATTCTGCAGGTCTGTTCCTCATCAAGGCAGGAGGAGCGCTGATCGACAACATGTCATGGCTGTTTGCCATCGGAGTGGCCGTAGGCATGGCAGATGACAGCGACGGTGCGGCTGCACTGGCCGGTCTGGTGTCCATGTACATGATCACCACCCTTCTCAGCAGCGGCACGGTTGCAGGTATCACAGGCAAAGAGGCAGACCCGGCTTTCGACAAGATCGTGAACCAGTTTGTGGGTATCATCTCCGGTCTCATCGGCGCTACCTGCTATAACAAGTACAAAGGCGTAAGGCTTCCGGACGCTCTGGCGTTTTTCAGCGGCAAGAGAGCGGTGGCCATCTTTACGGCCCTGTATTCCATCGTGGCTTCCCTGGTTCTGTTTATTGTATGGCCCATCGTGTACGGCGCATTGGTTGCTCTGGGTGCATCCTTTATCAGCATGGGCGCTCTGGGCGCGGGAATCTACGCGTTCTTTAACCGTCTGCTGATTCCCTTCGGACTGCACCACGCACTGAACTCCGTATTCTGGTTTGACGTGGCGGGCATCAATGACCTGGGCAACTTCTGGGGCAACACCGGCGTCTTTGGTCAGACCGGTATGTACATGACAGGATTCTTCCCGTTCATGATGTTCGGTCTCCCGGCGGCGTGTCTGGCCATGTATCAGACCGCAAAACCCGAGAAGAAGAAAATGGCTTACGGCCTTCTGTTTTCCGCAGCCTTCTGTTCCTTCTTCACAGGCGTTACAGAACCCATCGAGTTCGCATTTATGTTCCTGGCTCCCGGACTGTATGTAGTACACGCTCTGCTGGCCGGTATCACCGCAGGCATCACCGTGGCTCTTCCTATCCGTGCAGGCTTCTCCTTCTCCGGCGGCGCCGTGGATATGGTGCTCAGCTCCTTTACGCCACTGGCTCAGAACCCCTGGCTGCTGATTCCCATCGGAGTGGTAGTGGGCGTGATCTACTATGTAGTGTTCCGCTTCGTGATCACAAAGTTTAACTTAAAGACTCCCGGCCGCGAGGACGACGACGACGAGACTCAGGTTGTTCTGGCCAACAACGACTTTACCCAGGTTGCCAGAATCATCCTGGAAGGCGTAGGCGGAGCTGCCAACGTTGCCTCCATCGACAACTGCATCACCAGACTCCGTCTGGAGATCAAGGATTACACCGGTGTGGACGAGAAGAAGATCAAATCCGCAGGCGTGGCAGGTGTCATCCGCCCGGGCAAGAATTCCGTCCAGGTGGTTGTGGGAACTCAGGTGCAGTTCGTGGCAGATGAGTTTAAGAAGCTGTGTAAATAGACGTCTTGCCTGCCGCCGCCATGGCTGCCGTGCAGCACTTTCACAGTATATGATAATATTATAAATAAAGAGTACAAAATCACATTGTTTTTCCCGGCCTTCCCCTTTATAATAAAGGGGAAGGCTTATTTATACGCAGGCCCCGAAAGGAATATTACCGCCTGTCGGCGGCACGGGGACACGCGGCGAGTAGGAGAAAAAGCCTCCCCTATTCGATTTCCCTATAAAAAGCCAATAGAAATGGAGGAAAATGATATGGCAATCTTGGTAACTGGCGGTGCCGGATATATCGGCAGCCATACATGTGTGGAACTGCTGAACGCAGGGTATGATGTGGTGGTACTTGACAACCTCTGCAATTCCTGCAGGGAATCTTTAAACCGGGTGGAGGAGATCACCGGGAAAAAAGTAACCTTTTATGAGGTGGATCTTCTGGATCAGCCGGCGGTCAGAAAAGTGTTTGACAATGAAAAGATTGATTCCGTCATTCATTTTGCCGGTTTGAAGGCAGTGGGTGAGTCCGTATTTAAACCTCTGGAATACTACCACAACAATATTACCGGCACTTTGATTCTCTGCGACGAGATGAGAAAGCATGGAGTGAAGAGCATCGTGTTCAGTTCCTCCGCCACGGTTTACGGCAATCCCGCATTTGTGCCCATTACAGAGGAGTGTCCCAAGGGCGAGATCACCAATCCCTACGGCCGCACCAAGGGTATGCTGGAGCAGGTTCTCACAGATCTCCACACCGCAGATCCGGAGTGGCAGGTGATGCTTCTGAGATATTTTAATCCCATCGGCGCCCATGAATCAGGAAGGATCGGCGAGAATCCCAAGGGGATCCCCAACAATCTGCTTCCCTACATCACTCAGGTGGCAGTAGGCAAGCTGGTATGCCTGGGTGTGTTCGGCAACGATTACGATACGCCGGACGGAACCTGCATCAGGGATTATATCCATGTAGTGGATCTGGCTGACGGCCACGTGAAGGCTCTCCAGAAGCTGGAGAAGAGCGAGGGCGGCGTATGGATCTATAACCTGGGAACAGGGACAGGTTACAGTGTACTGGATGTGATCAATGCTTTCGAGGAGGCCAACAAGTTAAAGATCAACTATGTCTTCAAAGAGCGCAGAGCGGGAGATGTACCTGCCTGCTATGCAGATCCATCCAGGGCTGAGGCAGAACTGGGCTGGAAGGCAAAGAGAGGGATCAAGGAGATGTGCCAGGATTCCTGGAGATGGCAGAAGAATAATCCGGAAGGATATGCGCAGTAAGTCACAAATGATCATGATCAGAGGCAGAAATCTGGACACAGGTTTCTGCCTCTGATTTTGTATCCCGGAAAAGTGCATCCCGCACACCAGTTTACAGTTCAATAGTACCGTTCACGGATCGTACTTTTGTAGCTTCCCGGATTTTCCTTAAAAAGAATCGTTACCGGCGCATGTTTTTCTATAGGTTCGCAGTTACTCAGGACCTGATGGAGATAGAGCTGCTGTACGGCATTATACCCCTGGGCAAAGGGCTGCTGAGAGATGAGACAGTCGATCTTATCTGACTCAAGAAGCCTGATGTTTGCGGGAACCGCATCGTAACCGATGATGGCCGGACGTTTACCGGGAAAGATCCGGCAGATCTCATCCATGTAGAGATAAGTAGAGGTATTGGTGATGAATATCCCGTCAAGTTATGGATATGCTGAGAGAAAACTCCTCAGCTGATTTGTGATGTCATCAGTATGGTCAAGCATGCAGCTGATAACGGCAATCTGATCTCTCCCCGAGAAATAGCTACGGAAACTTGCTGTTCTCTGTGCCGATGTATAGGACTTGTCTCCGTGTCCGATAACGGCAAAACATCTTCCGCCAGGTTTGAGCATGGTCATGATCTTGCACCGCCGTATGCCCGGCGATATGGCAGTTCTGAGAGGTGTCGATCAGGGGAGAGGCCCCGGGGTAACTTGTATTGACAAATGCATAGGGGATACTGCCCACCTCTTCGAGAAAATGCTTCACGTCTTCCGGTGAATTGGGGGCCAGGACCAGACCGTCGATGTCCTGGGTCAGCAGGCGCTTTCCTGCATGATAAAGACTGTTCTCTGACGAGTCGCCGAAATATTCAAAGATCAGCTGAGCAGACAGAGATTTCATATCCTTGGAAGCTGCGATGCAGCCGTCATGTAAAATCTCCCAGTAACTATCGTCGCCGTTTTCAAACTCTCTGATGAGAACCCCGAATTTGTACTGTTTGTTCAGTCGCAGATTTCGGGCAAATTGGTTGGGTTCAAAGCCGTTCTCCCGAATAATATCATGCACAAGTTCGATTGTCGCGGCTTATTTCGAAGGTGTTACAGGTCTTGGAGCAACTCCGGTGAACATGCCTCTGAATGAGACTTACAGCGCTATCTCTTCAAAGGCCATAGACGGCTGGGAAGGAACTGCCATTGCGGCAGTGAGCAACCGGTATTTTGAAGTCTGCGACTACTGCGTCCTTACAGGTCATTTTCAGCTGATCAACGGTCTGATGTGCGGTGAGAAGTGGTTTAAAACTCTTCCGGAAGATCTTCAGGAACTGATGATCTCGGAGATCGAAGCCTGCGGTGTCATTGAATCCGAGATGGCAGAGGAAGAAACTCAGACAGCTCTTGAAGAGCTTAAAAAGCAGGGTATGACTCTTGTGGAGATCGACAAAGAACCCTTTATCCAGGCATCCAATGCGGGTTATGAAAAATTAGGTCTGGCTGATCTGAGAAAAGAGAGCTATACACAGATAGGGAAGTAGAGGCTGGTTTTATGTTCGGAGGAATATATGAAAAGACTGAGACGAATATATAAAAACTTTACAAAAGCGGAAGAGGCGTTTCTGGGCCTGCTGCTGGTAGCCATCACGGTGCTGGTGTTCAGCTCCGCCGTGGCCAGGGCACTGAGCACTCCGATCATTGTGTTTCTGATCCTGCTTTTTCTCGGGATGCCCATTGCATTTGCCATCGGTATTTCCGGATTCACATTTTTTCTGGCAACTCCCGGAGGGCTGCCTCTGACTGTAGTTGCCCAGAAAGCCATATCGACGTCCCAGTCGTTTACAATGCTGGCAATCCCCCTGTTTATCTTTGCCGGAAATCTGATGAACAATACTGGCATCACCAAAAGGCTGGTAAGGCTTGCGGATGTCCTGACAGGACATATGTACGGAAATATCGCTCAGGTATCCTGTATTCTCTCGGCACTTATGGGCGGATGCTCCGGCTCTGCCGCCGCGGATGCGGCCATGGAGTGCCGGCTGCTGGGACCGGAGATGACAGAGCGGGGTTATTCCAACGGCTGGTCGGCGGCATCAACGGCTGGTCCTCCCTGATCGTGTGTACGATTCCGCCTTCCATGGGTCTGATCCTGTACGGTTCCGTGGGAGAGATCTCTATCGGAAAACTGTTTACGGCAGGTCTTATTCCCGGGATCATGATGACTATTGTGCTTATGTTTGCCGTGAGCGTCTCTGCGAAAAGACGCAATTATGTGCCTGCCAGAGAGAAACGGGTGTCCTGGAGGGAGATCCTGCTGGCTGTGAAAGACGGAATCTGGGCGCTGCTGTTTCCGATCTTCCTCATCGTGTTTATGAGGTTCGGGATTATGACGGCTTCGGAGTCCGGAGCGTTTTCGGCAGTCTATGCCATGTTTGTGGGAAAATTTATTTACAGGGAACTGACATGGGAATCCTTTCTTGTGTCCGTGAGGGACAGTACAAAGGATATTGCCGTTGTGGCGCTCATCCTTGCCCTTTCGGGGATATTCGGATACGGCATCGTGTATGACAGGATCCCTCAGGTCATGACGGAAGGACTTATGGCCATCACCGGCAACCGGTATGTGATGCTGGGAATCATCTGCCTTCTGCTGATCTTTATGGGAATGTTTATTCAGACAACGGTAATCCGTCTGATGATGACGCCTATCCTCATCCCGGTGATCCGGTCTGTGGGCATTGACCCTGTTCATTTCGGGCTTATTATGATGACCTGCTGTACAAGCGGCATTATGACGCCTCCGGTGGGATCCGCCCTGTATGCCACATCCTCGATTATGGGATGTTCGCCGGAGGAGACCTTTAAAGAAGGAATCCCGTTTTTTCTCGGGATCATCGCTACGGTAGTGATTATGATCATATTTCCGGATCTTGTACTTTGGCTGCCTGATCTTTTGTTTAAATAACAGGCGATTTGGGGAAAGGAGATTCTAAGTGATTCAGTTTACAGAAAAACAGATAGCAGATTTCAGGAACAGAGGCGCCCGCACCTAGGCCATGGCAGACTGGCTGCTCCGTGCGCCTGGAGTTTGACATAGAAAGTCCGAAATCATACCGATGTCCCATGGTCACAAAGAGTCCGGCGGAGAGGCTTATGAGGGAGCCTGGTGGAGATGGCTCAATGCTTTCAATTATACCAGTACCTATTATCTGAGCCTGCTGTATGTGCTCACAGGTGACAGACGGTACGGGGAGCGGGCAAAAGAGGTGATTCTGACCTACACAAAATATTATCCCGATTATGAGGTCCACGGGGACATTCCCTATAACAATCCAGGAAAGGCCAACAGCCAGACTCTGGATGACGAAGAGCTTATCCGCCATGCTCTCTACGGGAGATACGGCCTCTATGATCAGCTGGAAAAGGGGATGCTGAAAGACGGATTCTGGTTCGAATGCTCCAGCTGTTATCATTTCTTTGCCCTGATGAACTTTTTCATGTTTGAAAAATTTGCGGTCCATACAAAATGGAGCAATATACGGCACGGTAATTACAGGAAAATGATCCTGTTTGCCTGTAAACTGCTCAAGAGCAATTATCGGATCCCCATGCTCAATGACTGCCAGATCTATCAGGGAGATCCGGATGCCTATGAGGTATTTGAGTTTGCCTACGGACAGATGAGGGAAAAAGAGATGCTTGCGGTTCTGCAGCATAAATACAGAAACGGGGCGAGGGAGGGGGGTGGAAGCATTTTTCTACGGCGCGGAGGATCTGCCCCGGGAGCCGGTGAAGGCGGCCATGGAGGATTACCATGATGAAACCGGTTCAGGACTTACGGTGCTCCACCGGAAAAACGACCAGTACCTTCTGGTGAAGCACGGCCCCTTTGGCGGAGAGCACGATCATTATGACAAACTGGAATTTTCTTATGCCTGTGAAGGAAAAAATGTTTCCACGGATCTGGGTACTACCGGTTACGGAGCCCGCCTTCATTATGACTATTTTAAAAATACGGTTTCTCATAACACCATCGTCATGGACGAGGAGAATCAGACTCCTGCCTGCGGACGGATCCGAAGATTTGAAAACAGTCCTGAATATGCTCTCGTCGATGCGGAGACCACATGGTCAAAGGATTATCAGGTTCCGGATTCTTTTATTATCAGACAGTGGAGCGATGAGGCCTATGAAGGTGCGTATTTCAGGCGGCAGATCATATTCAGCGATGATTTTATCGTGGATGTGGAGACTGCGGTCTGTCCCCGGCCCTCTTTTGATGTACACGGGGCGGAAAGGAAATATGCCGCTAAAGCGGCCCGCCCCGGCACGGCGAGCAGGGAAAAGCCTCCCCTACTCGATTGTATACGGAGCGTAAATATGAAAACAGAACAAATGTTCTGAAAGGGCTTGCACAATTCAGGAAGGAATGATATAATCGGTACAGAACAAACGTTTGGAGAGAGGGCAGGAAGATGTTGATCCAGGAACAGATGGAACTGCAGAGAAAGCTGGAGATTTTATCGGACGCAGCCAAGTATGATGTGTCCTGTACATCCAGCGGAGTGGAGAGAAAAGGGAAGAAGGGGATGCTGGGGAACGCGGTGTCGGCAGGACTCTGCCACAGTTTTGCGGCTGACGGGAGGTGTATCTCTCTTCTGAAGATCCTGTTTACCAATCAGTGTATCTATGACTGCCGGTACTGTGTGAACCGCCGGTCCAACGATGTGGTCCGCACGGCGTTTACTCCTGACGAGGTGTGTACTCTGACCATGGAGTTTTACCGGCGCAATTATATAGAAGGATTATTTTTAAGCTCCGGGATCCTTAAGAGCCCCGATTATACTATGGATCTGATCTTTCAGACTCTGAGGAAGCTGAGGGGAGAGTGCCGGTTTAACGGATATATCCACGTGAAGGCCATACCAGGCGCGGATCCGGTGCTCATCGAGCAGGTAGGGCTTCTGGCCGACAGGATGAGTGTGAATCTGGAGCTTCCCACGGCCCAGGGCCTTAAGAGCCTGGCGCCGTCCAAGTCCAGATCCAGGATCCTGGCGCCCATGCGGCAGATCCAGAAGGGGATCCGGCTCCAGAGGACGGAGATCGTCCCCCGTGCGACAGGGCGGAGGTTTGTACCCGCGGGCCAGAGTACTCAGATGATCGTGGGGGCAACCCCGGAGAGTGATTATCAGATGATCAAGGTGGCGGAAGCCCTGTACCGCAATTATGATCTGAAGAGAGTGTTCTACTCCGCTTTCGTGCGGGTCAATGACGACAGCAGTCTTCCGGTGCTTCCCGGCGGTCCCCCTCTTCTTCGGGAGCACAGGCTGTATCAGGCCGACTGGCTGCTGCGGTTTTACGGTTTTCAGGCGGATGAGCTGCTGACAGAGGAGCAGCCCCATTTTAACGTGCTCCTGGATCCCAAGTGTGACTGGGCCCTCCGTCATCTGGAAGCGTTTCCGGTAGAGATCAACCGGGCGGACTATTCCGCCATCCTGCGGGTACCGGGCATCGGAGTCAAATCGGCCAAACGGATCGTGGCGGCCAGGAGAGGGACAGCTCTTGATTTCCCGGACCTGAAGAAGATGGGAGTGGTACTGAAGAGGGCGTTTTACTTTATCACCTGCAGCGGGCGCATGATGGCCCCGGTCAGGATTGATCAGGATTATATCACCAGAGAACTGGTAGGGGAGGAGAAGCGGAGGACCTGGGATATCAGCCACGGAGATACTTACCGGCAGCTGTCCATGTTTGACGACGGGCGGCTCTCCCCGGCGCCAGGATCCGAGGATGTCCGGGGGGCTGTGCTGGGACAGCTTTAGAGATCCGGGCAGGCCAGGCCGGAGTCAGGAGGAGAGGAAGATGACGATTTTTGTGTGCAGAGATACCATGGCCGGGATCCTCTGCGGAGTTTATGATGCATGGATGAGCCGTCTTGGCCACGGCAATGTGGCGCTGGAACTGGAAGATCAGGGGAATATGCAGATGTTCTGCCAGTACCGTCAGGTGGAGGAGACGGAGGAGAAGACGGAGAAGGTGATCAGAGCCGTCAGGGAGAAGGCGGGACAGGAGGCCTGTGAGATGATATTCCGGGTCTCTCTGAGCAGAGAAGAAGGGAAGGCAGACCGGATCTACCGGTTTCTGGTCTATGCCCTCAACAGCAGGAGAAAGATTACGGATATGCTGCAGATCCCGGCTGTGTACGAGGTGTTCCGGATAGACAGGAACGTGGGCAACGAAGCCCATCAGTTTATCCAGTTTTCCCGTTTTTCCAGGACCAGAGAGGGGATTCTTGTATGTACGGTGCGGCCCAAGAATGATGGCCCCTCATTTTGCCGACAGAGTCCCGGGTGAACACTGGATCATCTATGATGAGGGCAGGAATAAGGCCGTGGTCCACAAGGCGGATGAGGGTTGGATCGTGGTCTGGACGGACACGGATCAGTGGAAGGAGAATCTCACGGGCAGTACGGACCAGAAAGAATTCGAAGAGCTGTGGAAAGTATTTCACCGTGCTGTGGCTATCACGGAGAGAACCAATTATGTGTGCCAGAGAGGCCATCTCCCTCTGTGGTACCGATCCCATATGACGGAATTTCAGTAAACTTTCGCTTGTCTTTTTCTCACGGATAGAGTATAGTTAGATCATCAGGAATTTCATTGGTTCATCAGCGCAGTTTCTGCGTTCCAGGGTACATGATTCTGTACCGTATTCCATGTATGAAGAGAAAAAGGAGGTTGAAGGTGTATTGTAAAGTGAATAGTGCCGGCCTTCGGGGTATCGACGGATATTCCGTGTCCGTAGAAGTGGATGTGGGAGAGGGCCTTCCGGGAGTGACCATGGTAGGCGTGCTGTCCTCAGAGGTGAAGGAGGCTCAGGACAGGGTGAGGACCGCTCTCAAGAATTCCGGCTATCATTTCCGGCCGGGAAAGGTGACGGTAAACCTGTCGCCGGCAGACATCCGAAAAGGAGGAACCGGATTCGATTTTCCCATCGCAGTGGGGATGCTCTGTGCCTACGGGATCCTGGACGCGGGGATTCTGGATGATGCGGTGCTTCTGGGAGAACTGGGGCTCAACGGAGAGCTGAAGCCCATAAGAGGGATCCTGTCCCTGGTATCCAGAGCCAGGGAGGATGGACGGCGCAGATGCTTTCTTCCCGGCGAGAACGTGCAGGAAGGCAGGGCCATAGAAGGCATCCAGGTGATCGGGGTGAGAAGCCTGAGGCAGATGGCAGAGTTTATGGAAGACGCCGGGAAGATCACGAAAGCGGCATCGGAGACGGAGGGAGAGGACGCAGAAGAGGATGAGACCGGGTGGGACGGCTGTCCGGATTTTGCTCAGGTTCAGGGTCAGATCCTGATGAAACGGGCCACAGAGGTGGCGGCAGCCGGGCGCCACAATCTTCTCTATATCGGTCCGGCGGGAACAGGAAAGACCATGATTGCCGAGCGGATACCCGCCATCATGCCCTCCTGTACTCAGGAAGAATGTCTGAACATCTCCAGGGTCTACAGCATATGCGGCCTGCTTCCGGGCAGAGGAAAACTGATGAGACGCAGGCCTTTCCGCAGTCCCCATCACTCTGTCACCGCCACGGCCCTCACGGGAGGAGGGAGAAATCCCATACCGGGCGAGATGTCCCTGGCCTCCGGCGGCGTGCTGTTTTTAGATGAATTTCCGGAGTTTTCCAAACATGTCATCGAGATGATGCGCCAGCCTCTGGAGAGCAGGAAGGTAGTGCTGTCCAGAGTCAGCGGAAGATACGAATTTCCCGCCGATTTCATGCTGGTAGCGGCCATGAATCCCTGCGAATGCGGCTATTATCCGGACAGGAGCCGATGCCGGTGTTCGGAACAGCAGGTCCGCAGATATCTGGGAAGGATATCCAAACCCATCCTGGACCGGATCGACATCTGCGTGGAGGCGGCTCCCATGAGTTTTGAGGAACTTAAGAACAACAGCCCTCAGGAGACGTCGGCCCAGATCCGGAGGAGGGTGGAGCTTGCCAGGGAGATTCAGGCAGAACGGTTTAAGGGGACCGGGCTGTGCTTTAACAGCGAGATGAAAGAGGACCACATCCGCAGATACTGCGGACTGAAAAAATCGGACGAACAGTTCTTTCAGAAGGTTTACGAGAATATGAATTTAAGTGCCAGGGCATATGGAAGGATCCTGAAAGTATCCAGGACCATCGCGGACCTGGCGGGAAAGGAACAGATTGACCATGAACATCTCTGCGAAGCTGTCGGCTATCGCAGTCCGGAGGAAAAATATTGGAACAGCTGATACGGGAAAAGATCTGTCTGTACTGGCTGTCCCAGGTTCCTTCCATGGGGGCAGTGACGATAAAGAGATTGTGGGACAGGTATCATTCCTTTGAGAAGATATATAATATGGAAGGAAAAGAACTTAAGGATCAGGGATTTCTCAGGGCCGGGACAGAGGCGGATTTCGACAGCCGGAAAGGCCGCCTGAGAGAGGCACAGGAAGGATACCGGGGACTGGAAGAAAAAGGAATCCGTTTTGTCACGATTCTTGACAGGGAGTATCCCGACCGTCTCAGGCCTCTTCACGGAAGTCCGGCCATGCTGTACGTGAGAGGAAGGCTTCCGGAAGACGGCAGGCCTTCTGCAGCCGTCGTGGGGGCGCGGGGATGCAGCCATTATGGCAGGGAGACCGCCAGGTCTCTGGCCCGCTCCCTGGCAGAAGCAGGAGTGCAGGTGGTCAGCGGTCTGGCCGAGGGCATCGACGGGGCAGGTCACAGAGGGGCTCTTGATGCGGGAGGAGATACCTATGGGATCCTGGGATGCGGTGTGGATATCTGCTATCCCAGACACCATTTCTCCATGTATCTGGAGATCCCTGAGAGGGGAGGCGTGATCTCAGAGTTCAGACCGGGAGAGCCTCCGGCTTCCAGAAATTTTCCCATGCGCAACCGGATCATCAGCGGCCTGTCGGATGCGGTCATCGTGGTGGAAGCCCGGGAGAGAAGCGGTTCTCTGATTACGGCAGACTGCGGACTGGAACAGGGTAAGGAGATTTTTGCGGTTCCGGGAAGGACCACGGCAACGAGCTGATCCGCCAGGGAGCAGGGATAGTCACATCCGCAGATGATGTCCTGGATTTTTTCCGGATATCCGGGGAGAAAAAATTAAGAGTTCATGAAAAAAATGAGAATGGACTTGCCAAGAATGAAAAAATGTTGTATAGTTGCTTGGATTTACAACCGAAATTCATCGACAGAGTTGTAGAAGAAAGTGGGTTGTCTCTGGGAGAGTGTCTGACTCTGCTCCTGGAGCTGGAACTGAAGGGGAGAATCGTCCAGACAGCAAACCACTATTACGCAAAAAAGTTATGAAGAAGGAGTCAACATGGCAAAGTATCTGGTAATTGTGGAGTCACCTGCAAAAGTGAAGACCATCAAGAAGTTTCTGGGCGCCAACGATGAGGTGGATGCGTCCAACGGCCACGTCAGAGATCTGCCCAAAAGTCAGCTGGGCATCGACACGGAGAATGATTATGAGCCCAAGTATATCACCATTCGGGGGAAAGGCGATATCCTTGCAAAGCTCCGTAAAGAAGTCAAGAAGGCAGATGTGATCTATCTGGCGACAGACCCGGACCGGGAGGGGGAAGCCATCTCCTGGCATCTGATGAAGGCGCTGAAGCTGGATGAGGAGAGTGAGAAGAAGGACAAGAAGGTCTACAGGATCAGTTTTAACGAGATTACGAAGAATGCGGTGAAAACTTCTCTGAAGACGCCGAGAAAACTGGATATGGACCTGGTGGATGCCCAGCAGACGAGACGGATCCTGGACCGTATGGTAGGCTACAGTATCAGCCCTCTTCTGTGGGAAAAGGTGAAGAGGGGACTGAGCGCCGGACGGGTACAGTCCGTGGCTCTTCGGATGATCTGCGACCGGGAGGAGGAGATCAACGCCTTCATCCCGGAGGAGTACTGGAATCTGGAGGCAGATCTTTTTCAGGCAGGGGGCAGAAAGCCGCTGACGGCCCGATTCCATGGCGACTCTCAGGGAAAGATCACTATCCATAAAAAAGAAGAACTGGATCAGATCCTGAAAGATCTGGAGCAGGCTTCTTATGTGGTCAGCGAAGTGAAGCACGGAGAGCGGAGCAAAAAGGCTCCTCTGCCTTTTACTACCAGCACGCTTCAGCAGGAAGCTTCCAAGACTCTGAATTTTTCCACACAGAAAACCATGCGCCTGGCCCAGCAGCTCTATGAGGGAGTGGAGGTAAAGGGTCATGGCACCATCGGTCTCATCACTTATCTGCGTACAGATTCCACCAGAGTGGCGGAGGAGGCCGACAAAGCGGCGAGAGAATATATAGGCAGGACCTACGGAGACACTTATGTGGCTCAGGGGGAGAACGGCAAGAAGAATACCGGTAAGATCCAGGATGCCCATGAAGCGATCCGCCCTACGGATATTACACTGCCTCCCGCAAAAGTAAAGGATTCCCTTCAGAGAGACCTGTTCCGGCTTTATCAGCTGATCTGGAAGCGGTTTACTGCCAGCAGGATGCAGCCGGCTCTCTATCATACCGTGTCCGTAAAAGTGCAGGCGGCCCGGTATGAGTTTACTCTGTCTGCCTCTAAACTGGCTTTTGACGGATTTATGTCTGTCTATGTACAGGAGGAGGATAAAGAAGAGTCAAACGCCCTCCTTGAAAAACTGGAGAAAGGCATGGAACTGAGACTGGGAGAACTCCGCAGCAGCCAGCACTTTACCCAGCCGCCGGCCCATTATACAGAGGCTTCCCTGGTGAAGGCCCTGGAGGAGCAGGGCATCGGCAGGCCAAGTACCTATGCTCCCACGATCACCACCATCATTGCCAGGCGGTATGTGGCAAAGGAGAACAAGAATCTGTATGTGACGGAGCTGGGAGAAGTAGTGAACAGGATCATGAAGGAAAACTTCCCCAGTATTGTGGATCTGCAGTTTACGGCCAACATGGAATATCTCCTGGACCGGGTGGGAGACTGGACGGTGGAGTGGAAAACCGTGGTCCGTAATTTTTATCCGGATCTTGACGAAGCGGTGAAGAAGGCAGAGAAGGAGCTGGAATCCGTGACCATAGCCGACGAGGTGTCCGACGAGATCTGTGATCAGTGCGGACGGAACATGGTGATCAAGTATGGTCCTCACGGCAAGTTTCTGGCCTGCCCGGGATTTCCGGACTGCAAGAATACCAAACCTTATTTTGAAAAAACCGGTGTGCCCTGCCCCAAGTGCGGCAAAGAGGTGGTTGTCAAGAAGACCAAGAAGGGACGGAAGTATTACGGATGTGAGAATAATCCGGAGTGCGATTTTATGTCATGGCAGAAGCCTTCCAGGACCGTTTGTCCTGAATGCGGCAGCTATATGGTGGAAAAAGGCAGCAAACTGCTGTGCAGCAACGAGCAGTGCGGATATTCTGCGAAACTGAACGGTCAAGTTTAAACCCGTTTTGAAGCGAATTATTAAAATGTTTGAAAATTTCCAATAAGTGTTGTTATTTTTTGAAATCTGTGATACAATTCTTGTATTACTATTAGTTGTAGCTCTTTTTTGCGGGCAAGAAGGAGGTTTTCGAAAAATGAGTGTACAGTTATTGGACAAGACAAGAAAAATAGGAAAATTATTGCACAATAATAATTCCAACAAAGTGGTGTTTAATGATATCTGTCACGTGTTGAGTGAGATATTGGATTCGAATATTCTGGTTATCAGCAAGAAAGGAAAGGTTCTTGGTATCAGTACCTGGCCCGGGGTAGATGAGATCGAAGAGCTGATCGATGACCAGCTGGGCGGTTTCGTGGATAAGATGCTCAACGAGCGTCTCCTGAGCATTCTCTCCACCAAGGAGAATGTGAATCTGGCCACGCTGGGATTTGCGGAGGAGAATGTAAAGAAGTATCAGGCCATCATCACGCCCATCGATATCGCCGGGGAGCGTCTGGGGACTCTGTTTATCTACAAGACCGATGCTCAGTATGAGATCGACGATATTATTCTGAGTGAGTACGGGACTACGGTGGTTGGACTGGAGATGATGCGTTCGGTCAACGAGGAGAACGCGGAGGAGACCAGGAAGATCCAGATCGTGAAGTCAGCCATCAGCACCCTGTCCTTCTCGGAGCTGGAAGCCATCACCCATATCTTCGAGGAGCTGGACGGCAACGAAGGGATCCTGGTGGCGAGCAAGATTGCCGACCGGGTGGGGATCACCCGCTCCGTCATCGTCAACGCCCTGCGCAAGTTTGAAAGCGCCGGGGTCATCGAATCCCGTTCCTCCGGGATGAAAGGAACCTATATCAAGGTTCTCAACGATGTGGTGTTTGACGAACTGAAACAGATCAAAAATTCCAATTCCATCAAGTGATTACAGCAGGCCGGCAGCTTTTATGTCGGCTTTCTGTGTATGTTGGGAGAATTTGACAACATTTTAACAGGAAAGTCCCTGAAATGTCCCCTTTTTTTGTCAGTTTTTAGCAGTTGCATCAATTTTTGTAATTGTAGAGCAACCTGATTTATGATATACTTGATAAGATGCCGGGGGAGGAAGTTTCCGGCAATGATATCGAAAATGAATAGAAAGAGGGTTAGTGAGATGGGATTGGCTACATTTAAAGGCGGCGTTCATCCATATGAGGGAAAAGAACTGTCCGAAAATCAGCCGATTGAAGTCCTGATGCCGAAGGGGGAGCTGGTTTATCCGGTTTCTCAGCATATCGGCGCGCCGGCAAAGCCTTTGGTGAAAAAGGGCGACCAGGTTCTGGCAGGACAGAAGATCGCAGAGGCCGGAGGCTTCGTATCCGCTAATGTCATCTGTTCCGTGTCCGGTACGGTCAAGGCTGTGGAGCCCCGCCGTATGGCAAACGGAAGCATGGTGAATTCCATAATCGTGGAGAACGATGGAAAGTATGAAGCCATAGAGGGAATGGGAGCAGACCGTGACCCGTCTGAGCTGTCCGGAGATGAGATCCGGAATATCGTGAAAGAGGCAGGGATCGTGGGACTGGGCGGTGCAGGCTTCCCCACACATGTGAAGCTCGCTCCCAAGGAGCCGTCGAAGATCGACTATGTGATCGTCAACGGCGCAGAGTGTGAGCCGTATCTGACCAGCGACTACCGGTTGATGCTGGAGGAGCCGGAGAAGATCATCGGCGGGCTGAAGGTGATGCTCCGGCTGTTCGAAAACGCCAAAGGAGTCATCGGCATCGAGAACAACAAGCCTCAGGCTATCGCCAAACTGACAGAACTGGTGAAAGACGAGCCCAGGATCGAAGTGTGTCCCCTTAAGACCAAGTATCCTCAGGGCGGTGAGCGTACCCTGATCTATGCGGTTACAGGGAGAAAGGTGAATTCATCCATGCTCCCTGCGGACGCAGGCTGTATCGTGGATAACGTGGATACGGTGGTAAGCATTTATATGGCAGTGTGCAAGACCACGCCTCTTATGAGAAAGATCATCACGGTCACAGGTGATGCCATCGCCACTCCGAAGAATTTTAACGTAAAACTGGGAACCTGCTATCAGGAACTGATCGATGCGGCGGGAGGCTTTCAGACAGAGCCTGAGAAGGTTATCTCAGGAGGTCCCATGATGGGACAGGCTCTTTTTGACGTGACTATCCCGGTGTCCAAGACTTCCTCGGCCCTTACCTGTCTCTCCAAAGACCAGGTGGCGGAGATGGAGCCTACGGCCTGCATCCGCTGCGGCCGCTGCGTGGCTGCGTGCCCGGAGAATCTGGTTCCCCAGAAGATGATGAGAGCGGCCAAACGCCATGACATCGATCTGTTCCAGAAGTTAAACGGCATGGAATGTGTGGAGTGCGGAAGCTGTGCATGGGGCTGCCCTGCCAGACTGCAGCTGACTCAGGCATTCAGAGAGATGCGTGTGGCCGTGAGAGCCAGCGCCAGAAAATCGTAGGAGGGGTGAAACATGAATAAATTATTAAACGTATCATCATCACCTCATGCAAGGAGCAATGTGCTGACCCAGAACCTAATGTTTGACGTAGCCATAGCCATGATTCCTGCGTCGGTGTACGGTGTGTATCAGTTCGGGTTAAAAGCATTATGTATTCTTCTGGTGACAGTGGCAGGCTGTGTTCTCAGCGAATACGTGTACGAGAGTCTCATGGGGAAACCCATTACCATTATGGATGGCAGCGCTCTGGTGACAGGCATGATCCTGGCCCTTAACATGCCTCCGGAGATCCCTCTGTGGATTCCCCTTTTAGGCGGTATTTTTGCCATCATCGTAGTAAAGCAGCTTTACGGCGGTCTGGGACAGAACTTTATGAACCCGGCTCTGGCAGCCAGATGTTTTCTTCTGATCTCCTTTGCCAATCAGATGTCCGGTTCTGCCTTCAAGCTGGACGGCGTGTCCACGGCCACCCCTCTTTCCGTCATGAAGAACGGAGGAGCCGTAGATGTGGCAGCCATGTTTGTGGGTAAGATCCCGGGAACCATCGGAGAGGTATCCGTCATCGCACTGCTTATCGGAGCCGTGTATCTCCTGGTCAGGAAAGTGATCTCTATCCGGATCCCTGCAGCATATCTGATTACCTTTGCAGTGTTTGTGTTCGTGTTCGGAGATCATACACCGGCCTTTGTGCTGGCTCATCTGTGCGGCGGCGGCCTGATCTTTGGCGCCTTCTTCATGGCGACGGATTATGTGACAAGCCCCATTACTCCTAAAGGACAGATCCTTTTCGGCATCCTCCTGGGAGTTCTCACCGGACTGTTCCGTCTCTTCGGCGGAGCGCCGGAAGGCGTGTCCTATGCCATCATCATCAGCAATCTTATGGTTCCGCTGATCGAGAAGGTGACCCTTCCCGTTGCATTTGGAAAGGAGGGCAAAAAAGCATGAGTAAAGGTGGATTTATGAAAGACGCCCTGATCCTGTTTGCCATTACAGTGGTTGCAGGAGCCTGTCTGGGAGGGGCTTACGAGATTACAAAAGGCCCTATCGAGGCTGCGGAGCTGGCGGCCAAGGAGGAGGCCTTCCGCACGGTTCTGGCTGATGCGGATTCTTTCAAGCTGGATGATTATTCTGCAGCGATCGAGAAGGCCAACACCGATGTGGCGGCTATGGGCTTTGGCAACGTACAGGTGGATGAATGCGCCACCGGTCTGGACGCTTCCGGCAGCCCTATGGGCTATGTGGTGACTGCCACCTCAGGCGACGGCTACGGCGGCAATATCACAGTGTCCATCGGTATCACCACACAAGGGGAAGTAAAAGGTATCGAATTTCTGACCATCGGAGAGACTGCAGGTCTGGGTATGAATGCAGACACTCCCGAGTGGAAAGGCCAGTTTGCGGACAAGACCGTGGAGAGCTTTACCGTAACAAAATCCGGCGCTTCGGCCGATAACGAGATCGACGCCATCGGCGGCGCCACCATTACATCCAACGCAGTTACAGGCGCGGTGAACTCGGCCCTGTATTTTGTCAACGGCTGCGTGAATCAGTAGGAGGTGGGAAGCATGAACAAATGTGTAGAACGTTTATATAACGGCATTTTCAAAGAGAACCCGACCTTCGTACTGATGTTAGGTATGTGTCCGACTCTGGCCACCACCACCACTGCCATCAACGGCGTAGGTATGGGTCTCACCACGACTGCCGTACTGATCTTTTCTAACCTTATTATTTCCGCTCTGCGGAAGATTATTCCGGACAGGGTGAGGATTCCGGCTTATATTGTCATCGTGGCATCCCTGGTGACCATCGCTCAGCTGCTCCTCAAGGCATTTATCCCGGCGCTGGATAAATCCCTGGGCATCTTTATCCCTCTGATCGTGGTAAACTGTATTATCCTGGGACGTGCCGAGGCCTATGCGGCCAAGAACGGTCCTCTGGAATCCGCCTTTGACGGCATCGGCATGGGTCTGGGCTTTACTCTGGGCCTGACCTGTATCGCCGTGTTCAGAGAGCTTCTGGGTGCCGGATCCATATTCGGGATCACCATCATTCCGGAGGCCTATAAGATCTCCATCTTCGGCCTGGCTCCGGGAGCGTTCTTCGTGCTGGCAGGTCTGACCGCCCTGCAGAACAAGTTTAAGATGCCTTCCGCCACCAACGGTTTGGCACAGGAATCGGTGCTGGCCTGCGGCGGCAACTGCTCTCACTGCACCGGATCCGCATGTATGGCGAACCATGCCACTCTTGAGACCAGACGGCTTCAGGCAGAAGAGGAAGCTCTCAATGCCAAAAAGGCAGAGGTAGCTCAGAGACAGGCACAACTCAGTCAAAAACTGGACAAGAAAGATCAGTAAGGAGGAGCGTAGAAGATGAAAGAACTGATTTTAATAGTTGTAGGCGCTGCTCTGGTCAACAATATCATCCTGAGCCAGTTCCAGGGCCTGTGCCCCTTCCTTGGCGTATCCAAAAAGACGGATACGGCGGCAGGTATGGGCGTTGCGGTCATATTCGTTATTACCCTGGCAAGCTTTGTCACCAGCCTGATCTATAAGTTTGTGCTGGATCCCCTGAAGATCACTTATCTCCAGACCATCGCATTTATCCTGGTGATCGCTGCCCTGGTTCAGTTT
Organism: uncultured Hungatella sp.; assembly: GCA_910586845.1. Taxonomy (GTDB): domain Bacteria; phylum Bacillota; class Clostridia; order Lachnospirales; family Lachnospiraceae; genus UBA3402. The sequence continues at coordinate 16,661 of CAJUJV010000032.1, read as the reverse complement.
GTGGAGATGTTCTTAAAAAAGAGTATGCCCTCCCTGTACCAGGCCCTGGGTGTGTTTCTGCCCCTGATCACCACCAACTGCGCGGTTCTGGGCGCTGCTCTGACCAATGTACAGAAGAAATACGGGATCCTGTTCAGTATATTCAACGGTCTGGGCACTGCCATCGGTTTTACGCTTGCCATCATACTGCTGGCAAGCATCCGTGAAAGCATTGAAGATAATGATATTCCTGTTAATTTTAAAGGCTCCCCGATCGTTCTGATCACTTCAGGTCTGATGGCGATCGCATTTATGGGATTTGCCGGACTTATCTGAGGAGGAGGCAGCATAATATGATGGGTTTGCTTATGGCGGCCGGCGTCATCGGTGCTATCGGTATCATTATCGGTGTTCTGCTGGGAATTGCCAGTGAGAAGTTTAAAGTAGAAGTGGATGAGAGAGAGATCCTGGTCCGTGCGGAGCTGCCGGGCAACAACTGCGGCGGCTGCGGTTTCCCGGGATGCGACGGTCTGGCCAATGCCATCGCCGCAGGTACGGCTCCGGTCAGCGGCTGCCCCGTAGGCGGCGCTGCAGTGGCGGATAAGATCGCCGCTATCATGGGCGTGGAAAGCGGCGCTTCCGTGAAAAAGGTGGCGTTTGTAAAATGTAAGGGAACCTGTGACAAGACCAGAGTACAGTATAATTATTACGGCATGGACGACTGCCGCAAGGTGTCGGTGGTTCCCGGCGCCGGAGAGAAGGCCTGCGTCTACGGCTGTATGGGTTACGGCTCCTGTGTGAAGGCCTGCGATTTTGACGCTATCCATGTGGTAGACGGCGTGGCCGTGGTGGATAAGGAGAAATGTGTGGCCTGCGGCAAGTGTGTGCAGACCTGCCCCAACCATCTGATCGAACTGGTGCCTTACGATGCAAAATATCTGGTCCAGTGTTCTTCCCACGACAAGGGCAAAGACGTGAAGGCCAAATGCGACAGCGGCTGTATCGGCTGTACTCTGTGTACGAAGCAGTGTGAGTCCGATGCCATCCATATGGATAATAATGTGGCGGTTATTGATTATGAAAAGTGTACCAATTGCGGCAAATGTGCCGCCAAGTGCCCTGTGAAGGTAATTCAGGGCTGATGTGCCTTTTATAAAAGCAGGACAGATGCCTTCCGGATGGTCTGCGGTACCCCAGGGAGGCATCTGTTTTTGCATTGCGAAGAAACAGTCTCTGTGACAGAGCCGGTCAGAGACTGAAAAGGGGATGCAGGACAGGAGGAAAAGATGAAGCATTGGATGAAGATGCTGACAATGTTATGTATGGCAGTGGTGCTGATCGCCTGCGGCAAGACCGTGGAAGAGCAGATCGCAGAGCAGATGGACCTGGGCGAGAGATACCTGGAAGAGATGAAATATGAGGAAGCCATTGTGGCGTTTCAGAAGGTTATTGAGCTGGATGACAAGAATGTGGAAGCTTACCTGGGCCTGAGCCAGGCCTATGTGGCTCTGGGCGATACAGAGCAGGCACTGACGGTTCTGGAGACCGGATATGAGAAGACTCAGGATCAGCGAATCCAGGAAAAGCTGGACGAGTTGAGAGAGATGCTGGGCATAAATGGATCAGGATCCGGAACAGACGCTGACGGCTCCGGAGGCGGCGGAACCTCCGACGGCCAGACGGGATCTGACGGCAGTCAGGGCGGCGAGTCAGGAAACGGTGAGAACCCGGCCGGCGGCCAGGAGTCAGACGGCCAGGCGGGTTCCGGCGGCGAGACGGGGACCGAGAGTCAGCCGGAAGACGAGACAGGCGTTTCTCCGGCGGATGAGGAGTTCCTGACGAATCTTGTAGAAGAGATGGAAGAAATCTTAAATGACGAAGACGGCGGTGACAGCGGTGAAAACGGCGGCAGCGACGAGGGCGGCGAAGATGTCTATGAGCAACTGGAACGTTATCGGCCGCAGATGAGAGGTGACGAGCCTATAGTCATCATGATAGACGATGATACAGGCATAGGAGTGTACAGAACCAGGGGGGCTTCCCTGATGATCTACTACGGAGGTTATGTGGACGGCAAGAGACACGGCCGGGGAGTCTGGATGGGCAACTGGAGCAGTGCAAAGTACAGGGCCGTGGGCCAGTGGGCGGACGATGCTCCCAACGGAGAGCAGGTAGAACGAGTGGAGATGGATATCCAGACTCAGATTCTCGAAGGCCAGGTGACAGACGGATCCTGGCAGGGACCTGTCCGCCTTACCATTATAGATAAGGTGGGCTCGGGGTACACTTACGAATTCGTAGGCTCCATGACCGACAGCCGCTGGGATGTCATCAGGGACGATGTCTGGCCGGATAATGTGGTTATAGCCGAGGATGAGACCAATCTTCCCTTCTTCGTTGTGGGAACCCAGGGAGTACCGGATCCCTACGGAGTTTATAAGATGAATGTGACAGAATACAGTGGCAGTCTTGACTATCAGCGTGGCATCGTAGGTTTTGCGGATGACAGGAGAGCAGCCAACCTCTATAACTGCGGTATGGCATGCAAGTGATCCGTCCGGGTATGTGAGATCTTTCGGAAGGCAGAAACCGAACATAAAAGAGGACGCCAAAGC
>CAJUJV010000032.1:7077-14020 GCA_910586845.1 uncultured Hungatella sp. | reverse complement strand
TTCGGCGTCCTTTTTGCCGGGAGATTCCGACTTATTCTTCTTCTCCCACGATCTTGGCGATCATCAGATTGGGAAGGCAGACGATCATCTCCCCGGAGCGGTTGATTTTTCCCTGATGGATGCATACCTTGTCGGGACAGGTGGCATCCTTGATCCAGGCCTCTCCGCCTTCGATGACAAGCGTGTTGGTACCGCGGTTATAACCGTTGATGACAAATTCGCCATCCTTGCTCAGATCCAGTTCTTCCACCACCACGCCGTCCACGCTCACCTCAACGACGATGGGCGGCTCCCGGTTCATGATCCGGTTACCGATATAGAATCCTGCGGCTGCGACCACAAGGCCGATGGCCAGCAGGAGATCACGCAGAGCTGTTTTATCTTTCATCTTCCTGATTCTCCTTGTCTGGGGTTTTCGGTTCAGGATACAGGTTTTTGAGCCGATTGGCTATATTATACTAGAAAGGGCGGGGGATTGCAAGAAGTTCATGATGGGATTGAAATAAGGCTAAAGCTGTGATATGATTTTCCGTAACAGACCATTGTTGCTGTTATAGAATATTGCCGACTTAACCGGAGGGATTATCAGATGGAAATAGAGAAGCTGAATGCTCGGAATTTTAAAATCTTTGAAGAACTGGATCTGGATTTGCAGGGGAAAAGCACAGTAATATTCGGCATAAACGGAACCGGAAAATCGACTATATTAGCGATTATCAACTATCTGTTCCGTGTATGGATTAATCGTCTGAATCCCTCTCAGGGAAAGGCATATGGAGATTTTAACAGCGATATCGTGAGAATCGGCGCCTCTGAATGCACGATTAGTGCGACCGTGAAAATGGACGATTCTCCACATAAATTGGTCAGGCAGTATCGGAGACAGAAATCAGGGATGCCGAAAAAGCAGCAAACTTATGATAAGAAGCTATATGATGTTTTCTGTGAAGACTTCGAAAGATCATTTTTGGAACCGGAATACAGCGCCATGCCGATTTTTGTCAATTATGGGACCAACCGATCTGTTTTGGATATTCCACTCCGAATTCGCAGCAAACATGAATTCAGTATCATTTCTGCTCTTGAAAGATCCATCGAAAATGAATTGGATTTTCGCACATTTTTTGAGTGGTTTCGGAATCAGGAAGACCTGGAAAATGAATTAAAGCTGGAGATGGATAATTCTGCTTACGAAGACAGAATGCTGAGTTGTGTACGCAGAGCCATAGAATCCATGCTTGGTGATGTGGAGGGACTGAAGGTCCGGAGAAATCCCCTGTGTATGAAGGTAAAGAAGGGTGGCAGAGACATCCGTGTAGATCAATTGTCAGATGGAGAAAAATGTACGCTGGCATTGTTTGGGGATCTGGCGCGGAGGATTGCCATTGCCAATCAGCACAGAGAAAACCCATTAGAGGGAACAGGTATTGTCTTGATTGATGAGATTGAGCTGCATATGCATCCAGGCTGGCAGCGCAGAGTACTTGGGGTTCTGGCAAATACATTTCCCAATATACAGTTTATTGTAACAACCCATTCTCCTCAGGTGTTGGGAGAAGCTGATGACAGATACAGGATTATATGTCTAAGTCAGCAGGAAACCGGAAGTACTCTCAAAATAGTTGAAAGAATGGATGGATTTGACAGCAACTATATTTTGGAAGAGTATATGAATACTACGTCAACGTTCTCAAAGAAATAGCAGGAGATACGGATCAGGAGGTAATATTGGCAGAAGGATACCTCAGAAGAAGAAAAGGAGAGCAATGATAAAGATTACGAAAGAAGGGGAACCGGATTTTTGGACGAATTTTAAACGAAAGAATCCGGAAGTAAATTATTATCAGCTCAGTAATTCTGAAGCTGGTATACAGGTCAGAAAAAAACTGAGAGATTATCTGGTAAAAGAGCAGTATCGTATCTGCTGTTATTGCTGTAGAAGAATTGACATGAATAATTCCCTGAATGAGCATGTTCGTCCAAAGGATCTTTATCCTAATGAAACCATGGACTATGATAATATTCTGGCCTCCTGTTCAAAGGACGAAAAAACCTGTGGACCCCAAAAAGATAATGATTATGATGAAAAAATGTTTGTATCACCATTGGAAGAAGATTGTGAAAAACATTTTGCTTTTTTCCCTAATGGTGATATTGTAGGACTTACAGACAGAGGAGAATATACAATAAAAATATTGGGATTGGATTCATACAAATTGAAGCAGGCAAGAGCAGCAGTGTATCAGAACTGTCAATATTGTGATGAGACTTCACTGAAATGGTATTTGGAAGTGCATGATGGAGCAAAAGAGCCGTTTTTGGATGTAATTCAGTATTATGTGAATTCTAACAGTTTTTAACCAAAGATTTTCCATATCTTCTTGAAAATACGTCTGATTTGTGGTATTATTTCTATAACAGAAAATCTTCTGTTAAGGTACTGATATGTACTGTCTGTTGTTCGCATAAAAGTATTTTTCTACGGCAGGGTGCCGAGGACTCCTGATACTTAAAAATACGGATATTCGCAGAGGCAGCAGAGTCTGCGGTATGATGGGGTGTGAGGATGAAAGAGGGGGATCGCTTTGCAGGGCTGGATGGCCTGCGTGCAGTTTTCTGCGTGGGGATTGTGATCTATCATGTAAATGAGGTGTTTCATTCGCCGTTTTCCCGATGGCTGGGACCGATTTACCGCTATGGGGGATATTTCGGCAACTACATGTTTTTTATGTTAAGCGGTTTGCTGACGGCATACCATTATAAAATGCAGGTGACGGGAAACGAGTGTAGAGCGGTTCCGTTTATGGCGAGACGTATTCTGAAGATCTACCCACTGTATGCTCTTTCCAACCTTGCCATGGTGTGTCTGTCGATTTATAAAAGCGGATCGGTTGACATAAAAAGGCTGTGTATGACGTTTCTGATGATGTCAAGCGGCTGGTTTGGCGAGGATGTGCCATATAACCATGCGGCGTGGTTTCTATGTGTTCTGATACTGTGTTACTTTCTGTACTATCTGACAGGAAGGTTTTCTTCCTGCGTGTATCTGCCTGGCTGCCGCCGGCGCCGTGTTGGAAGTAAAAAACTGGGATTTTCCTTTTCTGTATTCTGTCAACGGGGAAGGGTACATGAATTTCTTTGTGGGAGTGCTTCTCGCGGAACTGCTGATGAAGTCTGTCGTAAAGAGAAAAGCCGTCGCCGTCGTCTGCGGTGTCACCCTGGGAGTATTGGCGGCAGCTGCCTGGCTGTGGGGGCTGGAGGCGCTTCCCGGCGATGTGCGGTGGAGTATTACGGCAGTGTGCGCCGCCCTCATCTGCCTGACCCTTTCCAGAGATGGCCGCAGAGGCATCCTCACCCTGACACCGGTTCAGATGATGGGAAGATGCAGTCTCTCTGTATATCTGTGGCACGTGCCTGTTGTGTGGTGGTTCCTTGTTATGGAAGATATGGCAGGTGTTTCCTCTGTGGATGGTCGGCTTAATTTTATGATTTATTTCCTTATTTTGATCGTTCTGTCGGTTTTATCCCGGCATTATCTGGAAAAAAAGAATCGTCTGTGGAAGATGTGGCAGGACAGATATTCAAAAAACGTTACATTTTTATCCACAGATGAACAAAAATAACAAATTTTACCAAAAATGTAACATTGCAGTTGAATTTTGCTAACAGATATACTATAATTATTTAAAACTCTTTTACGAATTACCTAAGAAAAGTACTACCAGGGAAGGGAGACAGGACTTGTGGCCCACAGAATAAGAAAGAGCTGTGATTATTTGATGAGTCATAACATCATGATATTGCTGTTTCTCACTCTGATCGTCTTAAGCTTCAGCAGTATCGGGGATACGGCTGTGGCGGGAATGATAGGGCTCGCTCTATGTATGGCTGGTTGCGTTCAGGGGGCTGTGACTGTGGATCTGTGGGTGCTGGTGCCGATGCTGATCTATGATCTGTTCAGCCTGGCGTCCTCCTGGTCGGCTTACGGAACGATTACGAAAGGCTTTGCCGGGACTCAGATCATATTTACCGTGATCTATCTCGCTATGGCTTATCTGGACCAGAGAGAGCAGAAGTGTCTGAGGCGGCTCTGTGCCGGCTGGATCGGCTGTACGGCGATACTGGGAACTCTTCAGTTTGTGCGGCAGGCACAGGCCGGGACAGTATACAGGCTGGGGGGAATTCTGGGAGCACCTAATGCATTTGGCATTTTTCTGGTAACAGGCTGGTTTGCTCTTCTGGCCTGTGAACCTGAAGGCTTTCTGGAGCACATAGAACCCTTTGTGCTGACGGCGCTGGCGCTGACTCTGTCCATGGGAAGTTTTGTATCCATGGCAGTTGGTATTTTCGCCGCATTCTTATATAAGAAAAGAAAGGCCTCCTGGAAGGAGACATTCGGTTATCTCTGCTGCATACTGGCCAGAGCCAGCGTGGGTGTGGGGATCGGGATCCTGATGTATATCGCGGCAAGGAGAACGAAGGCTCCCTGGCTGTGCGTCCCCATATTTCTGTATCTGACGGCGATGGCGGTAAACTGGAAGAAATTTGTAAGTTTTCTCCGGGATTATTTGACGGCGGCCAAAGGAATAGCCGGATTCGGACTCGTCGTGGCAGCGGCAGCGGTTCTGATACGTCCCAGCGCGGCGGCAACTTTTGCGGAGAGGCTGAGGATGATGAGAAACGGACTCGGGTATCTCTGGATGGAACCGTTGCTTGGGGTAGGACCTTACCAGTGGAGAGCCCTGAATCTCTACGACGGCGATACTTATTTTAATACCTGGATTATCCATAATCTGTTTATTCATATAGGAGTGGAACTGGGCCTTGTGGCCTTGACTGCGGTGATTTTCATCGCGATACGTCATTTTGTGAAGAAAGGGGATGAGATGATCAAGTGCGGGTCGGCGGCATTCTGCGTCCACAATCTGATGGATACAGGCTTCTTCTTCGAATCTATCCCGGCGCTGGTCTTTATGACGGTGAGCAGCCCAAGAAGCGGCGGCAGACGGATCAGTGACAGGGCGGCAAGGCTTATATTCTGTATCTGCGGAGCCGTATTCGCGTATCATCTGTTCCATCCGAAGGGCTGAGGAGGAGGAAACATGAATGGAAAAAGCCAAACCAGAGATTACAGGGGTATATGGATCCTTTTATGGACATTCTGTGCTCTGGCCGGGGTGGTTCTGGCCGCCTGGCTGATCTCGGATGCCGGGATTCCGGATATTGTGGACCGGCAGCTTACAGAGGAGGAGCGGACTAAAGTCATCAGCCGCAACAGCCCGTTAATTGACTATATCTATCTGTCGCCCATGGCGGATTTTCCAAGGAAGGAACCGATCAGGAAGATCACCATTCATCATATGGCGGACACTATCAGCCTGGAACGGCTGGGTGAGGTATTTGCAGAGCAGGACCGGCGGGCATCCGCCAACTATGCTGTCGATATCGAGGGAGGGATCGCACTTTATGTGGAAGAAAGAAACAGGGCCTGGACCTCCAGCAGCCCGGAGAACGATCATCAGGCAGTTACTATCGAGGTGGCTAATGACGAGACTGGCGGAGACTGGCATGTCAGCGACGAATCCTATGAGGCGCTGATCGAGTTGTGCACTGATATCTGTAGACGCAACGGTATCCAGGAACTGATTTATACTGGTGACGCTGAGGGGAATCTTACGACCCACAAGATGTTCAAGGCGGATACCATATGTCCGGGGCCCTATCTGGAGAGCCGGATGAGTGAGATCGCCGAGACGGTAAACAGGCGGCTGCAGGAGATGGATTGACTGTAAGATATAGAGGAGGGATAAGAGATGAAGTTTGCCGAAAAAGCAAAAAGAATGGTCCGCGCAGGTACCCTGCTGTTTATGTTCATTTTGACATTTGGGATGATTACTACTTATGCGGATGGTTTTTCAACATTAAGAGTGATGACTATGGAGAAAAGGACGGGAGATCTGTATATTCCTCAGTTTATGGTGAGTTAGTGATCACTAAAGAGTGGAAGCCAGATGTTCCAAAGGATAAAGATAGCATTACTATCTCGTTTTGTCAGGCAGGAGGTGTCAGGCAAAGCTTTATAGCTACTCCGGGGGATGCATGGAAGTATTCGTATAAGTACGAAAATGAGCCGGTTCCAGAAGATAAAAAGCTTCCATCAGGTGATGATATCTGGCTGGAAGAACTGGGAGGAGACGGGTATATTCCTTCTTATAAGATCACAGTTGAAAAGATGTATGATCTTGAGTACGATAACGACTCTCAGACATTTGATCTTCTCCAGGATGACGATTTTAGTGAATCCGCAGACACAAAAACGGAGGGAACCCCTTCCGATTCCCAAAAAAGAGATCCTGACAATCTGCCTGAAACAGACAATAATGTTTTAGAGACAGAAGGCGGGGAAGGATCCGTATTGGAGAGCAGCGCTGTTTTGGAGGAGATGACATCTGAGAACGATCCTGCCAGCAGTACAGTTGCGGAGGGAACAACATCTGAGAGCAATACGGAGGCAGATGAAAATACAGAGGATACAACCCAAGAGAGCAGTACGGAAGCAGATGAAAATACAGAAGATACAACTCAGGAGAGCAATACAGCTGTAGACGAGATAACATCTGAGAAGAACGATGAAGCAGAGAAAAATACAGAAGAGACGATTTTGGGAAACAGTACAATTCCGGAGAATACAATACCTGAGAACGGAGATGTAGTTTCTCATCGGAGAAACGGGATCATATACATCGGATCTGTTTGGCGGGAGGTCAATCCCATAACACAGAACGCAGATACCAGCATTACAGAAGAGATAAATACAGATAAGGAAATACCATCCAGCGAGACAGATGAGGGAGAAGACGAAAGTCAGCAGTCTTCTGCTGAGTCAGACAGTGAAGGAAGCGATGGGGAAGAGTCTTCTGCTGAGTCGGACAGTGAAGGAAGC
>CAJUJV010000032.1:1334-6977 GCA_910586845.1 uncultured Hungatella sp. | reverse complement strand
TCTGCTGAGTCGGACAGTGAAGGAAGCAATGGGGAAGAGTCTTCTGCTGAGTCAGACAGTGAAGGAAACGATGAGGAGCAGTCTACCGACAAACCAGAGGAGAGTTCTGTCCAGAAGACTGAAAGCAGTGCTGTAACAAGTGGTGTTTCCAATCCTAAAACTTTGGCCTTCAACAAGAGCAGAAGTACGGCACCTGAGAAAAAGAGTAATAGCTGGGAAAATGTAACAGGTGAATTCACAATAACGCTGACTGATAAAGTTCAGGAGGAAATCAAGTCAGGAAACTACGACGAGTTTAAAATTGAACTTTACCGAGATGGAGCAAAGATTAAAGAAGTTTCTTTTAAAAAGGATAGTGAAAAGTTTAGTCAGGTATGGGATAAATTAAAAGTTTATAAAAAGAAACCAAGTGACAAGGATGCGGGCGAGTATACCTACTCAATAAAGCTGTATTTTGCCAGAACAGTAGCAAAAGAGGGTAAGTTCAGTCTGCCTGAGGATCCTGATTATGTAAAGGTTGCTGTTACAAATACAAAACCAGATGAACCAGATCCGAAGACAGGTGAACTGAAGATTGAAAAGACCCTTTCTGGAAACGATCTTACTGAGGCCGACAAAGAAATAAAGTTTGTATTTACTATAGCTTTGACAGAAGAAGGAAAGCCTCATAAAGGAACCTACAGCAGTAGTCGGTCTAAAGATGGGGAAGAACCAGTCGAAGAAAAAATAACCTTTGATGATCAAGGAAAAACGACATTAAATTTAATGGACGGTGAAAGTGTCATTATTAAGGGGCTGCCTGTGGGAGTCTCATATAAAGTGACAGAGGACGAGGACAAAGCAAAGGGATTCGAATCCGATCATAAAGACGGAGTAAGCGGAGCGATTACTGCCACACCATCTTCCGCCGCATTCGTCAATACAAAGATCCCGTCTCTGACCGTGGAGAAAAAATGGAAAGATGCCAGTGGCAAAGATTTGCTTCCTGAGGCAATCCAAAACGATCCAATCCAAGTCCGGCTCCTTCGGAAGATCAAGAATGACGGTAATGATTCATGGACGGGTGCCGAATCTGTGGCTGTTGTAGATTTAGGAAAAGAAAACGGCTGGAGCTATACATGGAAGGATCTGCTGGTTACAGATGGAAATGGCCAGTTTTATACTTACAGGGCAGAAGAGATCCAAACATCGGATGAATATCAGGTTTCATACAAGGTCACAGTACCGGCTGATTATAAGGATTCATACGATAAGGATGGTGTGACCTTAGAGTCTGCAACCGAGCACGGAATCCTTATTACAGTCACAAACACAAAAAAGTCGCCAGAGACAGAAACGACCACGACTCCTCCGAGCACACCCAGACTTCCGGATCCTGGCGATCCTGACAGTCCGAATAGAGTCACTGTGACAGACGGAGACGTACCCAAGACCTACAAAAAAGTCTGGAACCCGGATCAACAGACATTTGAATACATCTTGGATGAAGAGGTTCCTATGGACCTCATGCTTCCCAAGACCGGGGACAATTCCAAGGGAATCCTGTGGGCAATCTTGTGGGCTGCCGCTCTCGCAGGCCTGTATATTTTGTATCAGACCAGGCCCGGGAAAAGAGATGAATAATAAGACAGAGACAGATTGTGATCCCGGATAAAAGACTTTAATTCCAACGAAGGAGTACCGCTTTTGCATATATGCAGAAGCAGTACTCCTTCGTTTTATCTTTTTAATATTTTTCGTTTTTTCTTGAAACCCATGTCAGTTCATGGTATGCTTTCTACAACAGAAAGTCATCTGTTCCGGTACCGAGAATGTACCATCTGATATTCATGAAAAGGCGTTATACGCCTTGTATTCCGCGGCGGTATGCCGAAAAACCCCAAGATCCGAAAAGGCAGAATTTACCAGCAGAGATTTCCGTCTGGGGTCGATTTTTGCTTTGCATGAACAACAAATTTTACAGTATAATAAAGAAGAGAGATGGCGAGAAAAAAGAATGGATCAAAATCACCAAAAGAAAATACCAGTAAGGCAAAAAAGGATCAGGGGACGGTTCGGAAGTCTCCGGTGACAGCAGGCCGAAACCGCGATATCGCCTATCAGAATAAGGATATCACCTCCAAAATCACAGGAGAAGCCATGGTAGGAAGAAGCCTGTCCCCCTTCGGTCTGCCCCACATCAAGGTAAAAGGCATCCTGCCTACGAATCTGCCGGTGATCGAGGCTAATGAACTCAGGTTGGATAACCTGTTTGTGCTGGAAGACGAGGCGGTGGCTATTTTTGATTATGAGTCCCATTACAGCAGAGAGAATTTTGTGAAATATATAAATTATGCGGCCAGAGTGACCAAACGATATGCAGACCAGAATCGGCTGGATGAGCTGAAAAGTCTGAGGATTAGAGTGATCTATACGGCGGACGTGAAACGGGCGCGAGAAGTGTATGATCTGGATGGCATCAGAGTGAAAGTGGAGTCCGCGTATCTGATCGGACTGGATACAGAAGCCATCTACAGAAAGTTGGAAGCAGAGATTCTCTGGAAGGACAGAGGGAGGGCGAAAAGCGGGGAGAAAAGAGAGGCAGAAGAAAAGGCGAGTTAGAAACTCTTTACTTCCTGTCCCGGGACGGCGTTATCACCTTAAAGGAGGCGGCAGCCAGGAAAAATATGACAGAGAAAGAATTTATGAACGAACTGAAAAAGCCTGGGCCTGATCCGGAAAAAGTAATATGATCACAGTAAAAAGGAGCACCGCCTCTGCACAGGCAGAAGCGATGTTCCTTTTTGAAGGCCGTTCCCGGCGGATCTACCGCAGACAGAAATCCTCATCCATCTGGAACAGGAGAGCGGACAGCTGACTCCCGGACAGAGTGGAGGCCTTCTCCTGGATCTGCTGCAGCACACTGTAAGTGGCGCTGACGCTGATGTATTCCCGGTAGATAGTGTTGGCTTCCTGACCGAAAGTCCCGTCCTGGAAGGCGGACAGGAGAACATTCCACAGAGACCAGTAGTCGGACAGCTGCGAATGGTAGCAGGTGACGGACGGAGCATCGCCGATGGAGATGCCGATGGTCTCGCCATAGGAGACCTGACTGTATGCGTTCTGGGCACACAGCTCCGGCAGGAAGGAACAGCATTCCTGCGCCAGGGTTTTGTCGCCGATGGTTTCGGCCAGGCGCCGGGGATAAGACTCATACAGTTCCTCTGTATCACTTTCATGGAACAGACGGGCCGCGGTGATGACAGCTTCCCGGAACTTTCGCCGGCCTTCTTCACCGGAGTAGGGATAGGGAAGGAGAGTGTCTTCTGTCTGGCGGATCATGATAAACTGTTTGTGAGAATAAAACTGTTCTGTCTCCCAGGGCTCCACGAGACCGGCGACGATACTTCCCAGTTCGCTGCTGGGTAAGTCACCGATGCGGCATTCGCCGGTGATCTCTCCGTTGAATTTGGAACCGAAGATCTTTACAAGGCAGAAGGCCTGATTGCCCAGTCTCTTCAGGATCCCGTCCTGCAGCGCATTCCAGTAGACGGCCACATCGGTTTCTTCATCCACGGGCGAAGTGCCCATACCCGTGATATTGCTTAAATATATTTCAAAACGATGCTCTTTGCCGGCGAAAGAGGTTTCTGCCATGATCGGATCCCGGCGGTCCATCACGCTGCTGAATCCGTCTAAGAAGGAGAAGAAAAAGGATCCCATGGCGGTTGCCATAGCCTGCCTGATATCACTTCCCACGCCGGAACAGCACTCGTACAGCTGTCCATCCCAGAGAGGACAGGTGAGGAACAGGTCGATGATGATTGTGTTGTTCGTAAGGGTTCTGATAACGGGAGCCACGGACAGATCCCATACGGGGATCCTCACCTGATCATCCCGGATATCCAGTTCCACAGAAAGACTGTGAGGGAATACCTCATAAAGCAGATATTTCCGGCAGTAGGGTATAAGGCTCTCGTAGTTCCGGTCTGATTCCGGTATGTCGGAAATTGCATTCATAAGTCCCTGATAATCGCCGGTTTCCAGAAACTTATCCAGGGAAGCAATCTGAAAAAAACTCATAAAACCGATCTCCTTTACAAATCATTCTTACTTCACAGTATATCATTGAACGGCCGAAATGGGAATAGCTCTTAAAGAAAACGTAAAACTAAGTAAGAAGTTTCCGACTTGTATTTTATGGGAGAACGGGTATAATACCTTTCATGAATCAGAGACAGAAGATAGTAAGCCGGAGGTTTGAAGATGAGAAAAGACGGAATCAGAAGGATAAAGAAGGCATTGAGTGTATCTGTGATCATGGCGGCGGCCGTTTGCGGCATCGCCATGGGAACCGGAAGAGATGTTTATGGAGCAACCGACAGCCAGGAGACGCTGGCTGCAGGAGAGACAGCTGTTTCCGATGAGACGGGAGAGAACGGCGAACCGGCAGTGCCGGAGATTCCGGCACCTACGGAGAAGGCGGTGCTGTCCTGCACCACCGATGGGACCGATGTGATCATTTCGGCAGCCGTGTCGGGGGAAGTCTCGGACCCTCAGGTCTACGATAATTACTGGTATCTTTTTGAGCTTCAGCCGTATGAAGATGAGCTGGGAGAACGGAAGGATTATCTGGCGTGGTGGACCAAGGGAGACAGGGTTTCTTATTCCCTGCCTCTGGGATTCGGGACCGGCGATGACAGGCTGTACTGCAAATATGTACTGGCTGTTTATGACGGCACCGTATATCATGCCATCAGTGCTCCCTCCTATATTACCAATCCGGAGGCGGTGGCCAGGAACACGGCAGATTTTAAAACTCCTCAGACGAAGAAGGGGCTTCTCATAGACGGCATGATGATCGCGGATGCCATGGAGCTGGGCGTGAAACACACCTCGATCAATATTGCTTTTAATCAGGTTCTGGGAGAGGGCATCGAATACCGGTATGACGGGAAAACCTATCATTTTAACAAAGCGCTCATGGAAGAGTACGACAAGATCGTGGATGTATTTTCCGGCAAGGACATTATGGTGACGGCTATCCTGGTCAACGGCTGGAATGACAACACGCCCCAGCTGTTCCTGCCGGGAGTGGAAAAAGCTCTGAAGCCCACTATTACGGCTTTAACGCCAGCACCAAAGAAGGGGTCGACACCATTAAGGCAGTTGCCTCCTTCCTGGCAGACAGATATTCCGGCATGGCAGGCTCCAAGGGAAAAGTTTCTAACTGGGTCATCGGCAACGAGATCAACAACAACCGTATATGGAACTATGCCGGAGAGATGGAGCTGGAGGAATATGTGAGAGAATACATGAAAGCTTTCCGGGTATTTTATACGGCCGTCAAAAGCACCAGCAGCAATGACAGACTGTATTTTTCCACGGATTTTTTCTGGACAGAACCCGAGGAATCGCTGTTAAATTACGGAGCCAGGGAGGTGATCGATACCTTTGGAGCCATGGTAAAGGAAGGGGGAGACATCAGCTGGGGCCTGTCCTACCACCCTTATCCCGATCCTCTGACGGAGCCGGAGTTCTGGGATGACGGCCTGAACGGAAGAGCCACGGAGAGTCCTGATACCAGGATCGTCAATTTCAACAACCTTCATATCCTGACCGATCATATGAAGAGCCGGGAGCTGCTGGCGCCGGATGGAAGCG
>CAJUJV010000032.1:0-1324 GCA_910586845.1 uncultured Hungatella sp. | reverse complement strand
ACATCATTTTGTCAGAACAGGGATTTTCATCAAAAAGTGCTTCCAGAGGAGATATTGAGAGGGTCCAGGCAGCGGCGCTGGCATATGCTTATTATATCGCGGACAGCAACCCTTATATCGATGCCATACTCATGAACAGACAGGTGGATAATGTACATGAGGTAAGACAGGGGACTGCTTTTGGTCTGTGGAGGTGCGACATGTCATCACCCGACTATCCTGTGCCCACCATGCGCAAGCCGGCCTGGATCGTGTTCGGAGTCATAGATAAAAAGAGTTCTCTGGAAGAGACGGAGTTTGCCAAGGAGATCATCGGCATCAGCAAGTGGTCCGACGTGATCCCCAATTTCAAATGGAAAAAATATGAGAACCAGTAAAACAGATTGAAGAGTCCCGAAAAATGTGATAAAATGTACCTCAGCCATGTGCGTACAGACTGTCGGCCCGCAAGCTGACGGCCAACAACCATAGAGGAGGAGTATAGGAATGACACAGAAACAGAAGGGGTATGTGGGACTTGGAGCGATGCTGGTGCTGGCAGCAGGGACAGTATTTGGTTCTGAACCTTTATATAAGGCCATCGATGCCATGTCAGCAGAGAAAGTAGATTATACGCCGGGGACTTATACAGGAAGCGCTCAGGGTTTCGGAGGAGAGGTTGTCGCTGTGGTGACAGTGGGCAAAGGAGGCATCGAAGCCGTAGAACTGACCGGTGCAGGTGAGACGCCGGCTCTGGGTGGAGCGGCTCTGGAGCAGCTGGCTCCTGCGTTTACAGAGGCCAATTCTTCCAAAGTCGATGCGGTTTCAGGTTCCACTATCAGCAGCAACGCAGCCATGGAGGCCGTGCAGCAGGCTCTGGACCAGGCATCCGGCAAGATCGGTATCATAGAGAGAACAGAGACGGAGACAGAAGCTCAGACAGAGGCAGCCGGGGGAGCAGGAGATGCCGCAGGGATATCTGCAGGAGCAGGATCCTACACGGCAGGAACCTATGAAGGCAGTTCCCAGGGCTTCGGAGGTGAAGTGAAGGCCGTGGTGGTGATCGGAGATACGGGAGCCATCGAGTCGGTGGAACTGACGGGAGACGGAGAGACACCTGCCCTTGGAGGAGAGGCCCTTAAGACCCTGGCCCCGGCATTTAAGGCGGCAGGATCAGCTGAGGTAGACGGAGTATCCGGATGTACGGTTACCAGCACCGCAGCCATGGAGGCAGTTCAGGCAGCTCTGGACCAGGCAGCCGGGGGAGCAGGAGATGCCGCAGAGGCAGCCGCAGGAGCAGGATCCTACACGGCAGGAACCTATGAAGGCAGTTCCCAGGGCTTCG
>CAJUJV010000031.1:20120-40903 GCA_910586845.1 uncultured Hungatella sp. | reverse complement strand
CAGTACTGGTCCGTCCGGGACATGATCAACACCGGCAACGTAAGGCGTCTCCCCAACACAGGGCTCTATGCCATGGAGATCGTCATCTATGTATTTCTGGCAGGGCTGGGTATCTACGTCTTTTTAAAACAGAGGGATCTGACCGAGTATTACAGGTCCGGCGTCATTGCTCTGTCTGTGGTATTTACGGTGATTATCTGGCTTATGGGAAGCCGGACGCGGTTTAAGGACACCTTTTACACCTATGCCCGCTTCCTGGAGGTGACCTGGGATACGGTCACCGACACCGTATACATGAACATCCGGGCCCCCTACTCCAAACCTTACGAAACCGGACTGGCGGCAGATTACTCCGTAAAACCCATCACCCAGAATTACTATGGGATGGGAGAGACAGTCCCCCGGTTTACAGGGACAGAAGATTACATGGCAGGGCTCAGATTTGAGCAGGAGGAGACCCGGGTTTCCGTGAAAAATGTACCTGCTTTTGAACCCAGGTATTTTCAGCTGAAAAAAACAGAGGAAAACCGGGAGAAGATCGGTTTTCAGGGTGTCATAGAAGTAGATCAGGGCAAATACACAGGCGCGATCACCAATGGTTTTAAACATCCTATGGAGAACTGCGCAGTGCTTCTGTACGGAAAGCTGATCTATCTGGGAGATATGGCGCCGGGGGAGGAGAAAAGCCTGGATGATCTGGATGTCCTGAACTATCCTCTGAACCATACCTATGACGTGGCTTCCTGGCTGTCAGGGGAGAGAGCCTTCCGACAGGCGGACATCAGCGACGATGCATATGTGGAGGCGGTGGAAAAGACAAACCTGTTTGTCTTTTATCTGGAGAATTTCATGCCCGGCTACTCCCCCAACGCCAGGGTCATAGGAATCTGCGGACAGAGTGAAGAGGAGGGAGAAGGGCTGGTAACATCAGGGACGGCTCAGGGAAATACAGTGGCTGCTTCTGATATCAGCGTATATTCCAGCGACGAACAGGTCCTGTACCGCTCAGGACTGATCCGGACTCCCGATGTGCTGGGAGGCAGCTACGATGCGGCCAGCAATACCCTCTTCGGGGCAGACCCGGTGACCCTGGAGTACTCTTTAGGCAACGATGTGCGCATCGAAAAGCTGATGTTTCAGTATGTGTCCGATGTGTTTGTCACAGGAAGAAACAGGGGAAACCTGAGCCTTTTCCGGGGAAACATCTATTTCTACAATCACAATACAGGCAAGTACGATCTGATGGATTCCATGAAGGAGCGATATGAGGCCTATGAGCTTATCTCTTATCTCTCCCCGGGCAATACCATCACCGTGAAATATGTGTATGAAAACATGACGGATTACAATGTCAATGTACTGCTTCCCATGCCGAACATTGTAGGGAGGGAATACTGATGTTAGAGATCAGACAGTTAAAAAAAATGTACGGGCGGACGGCTGCCGTGGACGGACTGGACATGAACGTGAGAGAGGGAGCTCTCTACGGGTTTGTAGGGCCTAACGGAGCGGGAAAGACCACTACCATTAAGATCCTTACAGGACTTCTTCTTCCTGACGGCGGCAGCGTGGTCATAGGCGGGGAGGATGCGGTGGCAGCTCCCCGGAAGGTGGTGGAAAAGATCGGGTATGTGCCGGACTTTTTCGGAGTTTATGATAATCTGAAGGTGTCGGAGTATATGGAACTGTTTGCCGCCTGCTATGGCCTTTACGGACTCAATGCCAGAAGGAGGATCATGGATCTGCTGGGGCAGGCAGGCCTGGAGGAGAAAGAAGACTACTATGTGGACGGCCTGTCCCGGGGCATGAAGCAGCGTCTCTGTCTGGCCAGGGCTCTGATCCATAATCCGCCTATTCTGATCATGGATGAGCCGACGGCGGGCCTGGATCCGGGGACCAGATATGAATTTAAGGAGATCCTGAAAGATCTTCGGGAGCAGGAAAAGACCGTGGTCATCAGCTCCCACATCCTGTCCGAGCTGTCAGAGATCTGTACAGACATCGGGATCGTGGAGCAGGGGAAAATGGTGCTGGAAGGAACCATGGAAGAGATACTGGAACAGATCAATGTCCAGAGTCCTCTTCTGATCTCCGTCTACAGAAACAGGGAGAAAGCCCTGGATATCCTCAGAAGCCATCCCTATGTAGAGACGATCACCATACGTCAGAACGATATCATGGCAGGCTTTACGGGAGACGGGGAGGATGAGGCTCTGCTTCTGCAGCAGCTTCTGGACGCCGGGGTCATGATCTGCGGCTTTATGAGGGAAAGGGGCAATCTGGAGTCTGTGTTCATGCAGATCACCAGCCGTGACGAAGGGAGGGTGCTGATCCGTGAAAATTAATCCCGTGTACAGGCAGGAGACCAAAGTCAGCGCCAGATCCTTCCGTCTGCCTCTGGTTATCCTGGTGTGCAACAGCGTTCTGGCTCTGGCAGGACTTCTGGACATGTATTTTATGGTCAGCCAGGTAAAGGCTACGGCGGAGATCCAGTACTCCGGCTTTTTAAGTCTCTATCTGTTTGTGGCTGCCATCGAGTTTACCATGCTTCTTCTGATCGTGCCGGCTCTCACTGCCGGGAGTATCAGCGGGGAACGGGAAAGACAGACATTAAACCTGCTTCTGACCACCCCCATGACTGCCGGAGATATCGTGGCGGGCAAGCTGACAGCCAGCCTCTCCACCGTATTTCTGCTGATCATATCCAGTTTTCCCATACTGTCTCTGGTGTTTATTTACGGCGGCGTCACGGCGGCGGATATAGCCATGGTTCTTTTCTGCTTTTCTTCCACCGCGCTTTTAGCCAGCTGTATCGGCCTGTGCTGCTCTTGCGTGTTTAAGAAGACCACCATGGCTACGGCTGTCAGTTACTGTGTCATGGCGGTCCTGGTGTTCGGCACCTTTGCCCTGTCCAGTTTCATCTCGTCTTTCGGGAAGGCTCCGGGACAGCGCGGTTCCTCCGGGACAGGTCCCTGCTGGCTCCTGCTGGGGAATCCGGCTGCATCTTTTGCCATGATCATAAAAAAACAGGTCGGAGGCTCCCGGACTGTTCCTGTTCTTCTCACACTGCCTTACGGTATGACGGAGTACGGCTGGGTCATGATCAGTATGACGGTGCAGATTCTGATGGCGGTGCTGTGCCTGTGGATAGCAGTCCGCCGGGTAAACCCCAGGAGGAAAAAGGGATGGAAGATGTAAAGACTGTCATAGAGGCGGGCAAGCTGGCGGTGGGTCTGCTTCTTCTTGCAGGAGGAGTGTATACCTGGTATCGGGTGAGAAAGCATATACGGCTGTTTTCCATGGCTGTTTTCGGCACGTCTTCTCTGAAAGAAGGACTGGAACACCAGGGGGAGATCCTGGCGGAGACGCCCAGGTCCGTGACCGGTATGACAGTGGAGGCAGATGTGCGAGAATTTTCTCAAGGCCTATCTGACGGCTCTGGAACGCCAGGATACGTCCGCTCTGGAGGAGGCCTCAGAGGAGCTGAAGCGTCAGACCCGCCTTGAGATCGAGGACCAGAGGCAGAGAGGAGTCAGGGAGACCTACAGACAGGTAAAGATCCATCAGACCGAGATCGCCAGATATCAGAAAGAGGCGGGCCTGTGTCTGATCCGGCTCCAGTCCGCGGTGGAATATTATTATGAAGAGAAAAAAACAGAAGACTCCCGGGAGCCGGCAGAGTCCGGAGGAAAGAAGGGGAAAAGAAAAAGGTCTCTGCCTCCCGGCGGGCCTGTAAAGCAGCAGACCAGATATAACATGGAGCTTGTGTATATCCAGGACATCGCCAGGGTGGGAGATTATGCCACGGCTTTGGGAACCGTGTGCCCCAACTGCGGCGCTCCCATTACCAGGCTGGGGAGCAAGTTCTGCGAATACTGCGGCACGGGCGTGATCCCTGTCGACGTCAGAGTGTGGAAACTTCACCGCATCGAGAAAGAATAAGGCGATTCCCGGGGAAAAGGGATTGATTTCACACCCCGGGAACGGTATACTCAAAGAAAGCAAGATTTCATATACAGGAGGAATTGGCAAATGGGAATTCTGAAAGCGGCGGCAATGGCCATAGGCGGTTCTCTGGCAGATCAGTGGCTGGATGTCATCGAGGCCGGAGAGATGGGGGATCAGACCGTATTTACATGCGGGGTCAGGATCCGCAAAGGTTCGAACACCAAAGGAACAGTGGACACGGTCTCCAACGGTTCCGTGATTCATGTCTATCCCAACCAGTTCATGATGCTGGTGGACGGAGGCAAAGTGGTGGACTATACGGCGGAGGAAGGCTATTACACAGTCAGCAATTCTTCCCTGCCGTCCCTGTTTAACGGTCAGTTCGGGGATTCTTTAAAAGAATCTTTTCAGCGTATAAAATACGGAGGCAGCACGCCTACGCTTCAGAAAGTATTTTTTATCAATCTCCAGGAGATTAAGGGCATCAAGTTCGGCACCCGCAATCCCATCAACTACTTTGACCAGTTTTATAATGCGGAGCTCTTTTTACGGGCCCACGGAACCTATTCCGTCAAGGTTACGGATCCGCTGAAATTTTACAGCGAGGTCATACCGAAAAACAGGGAAAAGGTGGAGATCCAGAGCATCAATGAACAGTATCTCAGCGAATTCCTTGAAGCGCTCCAGTCTTCCATCAACCAGATGTCTGCCGACGGTATCCGTATCTCCTACGTGTCCTCCAAGGGCAGGGAGCTGGGCAGATACATGTCCGATACCCTGGATGAAGACTGGAAGCAGATGCGGGGCATGGAGATCCAGTCTGTGGGTATCGCCAGTATCTCCTATGATGACGAATCCCAGAAGCTGATCAATATGCGGAACCAGGGCGCCATGCTCAGCGATCCCTCTGTCAGAGAAGGATATGTTCAGGGCGCTGTGGCCAGAGGAATGGAAGCAGCCGGGTCCAATGCCAACGGATCCATGGCCGGGTTTATGGGCATGGGTATGGGCATGAACATGGGCGGCGGCTTTATGGCCGGGGCTTCCAACGCCAATCTTCAGCAGATGCAGATGAACCAGGCAGGCTTCGGGTACAATCAGCCTCAGCAGGGCGGATATCAGCAGCAGAATCCGGGGGGATACGGCCAGCAGCCCAATGGGGGCAATAGCCAGCCTCAGCCGGCGGCTCCGTCGGGAGAATGGACCTGCGGCTGCGGCAAGGTCAACCAGGGGAAATTCTGCAGCGAGTGCGGCAGTCCCAGACCTGCAGCGGGTCCGTGGACCTGCAGCTGCGGCACAGTCAATACGGGAAAATTCTGCAGTGAATGCGGAAAACCCAGACAGTAGGAAACGGTCATGGATGGATTAAGTATCAAATGTCCCAATTGCGGCGGCGGGCTCCAGTTTGATCCTGCCGCCCAGGATTATGAATGTGAGTACTGCCTCTCCAGGTTTACCCAGAAAGAGCTGGAACAGCTCATATCCGACACGGGAGAGGCACAGGAAGTATCCGGAGGGCCGGCTGACGGCTCTCCGGATACGGGGACCGAGGATCAGGAGGAGGCAAAGGCAGTGGTATACACCTGCCCCAGCTGTGGTGCGGAGATCGTCACGGACGAGACCACGGCTGCTTCCTTCTGTTTTTACTGCCATAATCCGGTGATCCTGGCAGGACGGCTGGATGGCAGATACCGTCCGGATTATGTGATCCCCTTTGCCGTGGACAGAGAGAAAGCCACGGAGATTTTTCTGAGCTGGCTGAAGCAGAAGCGGTATGTCCCCAAGGATTTCTACGGGCCGGGACAGATCGAGAAGATGACGGGAGTATATTTTCCCTATTGGCTTTACAGCTGCCAGGTAGACGGCAGCCTGGAGGGGGAAGGCACAAAATTGCGGACCTGGCGCACGGGCAATCTCCAGTACACGGAGACTCAGAAATATGACGTGAGCCGCAGGGGCACCATGGATATCAACCATGTGACCCGCAATGCCCTGAAAAAATCGGACAAAAGGCTGGTGGAAGGGGTCATGCCCTTTGACATGAAGGAGAGAAAGCCCTTTTCCATAGGCTTCCTGTCCGGGTTTGTGGCGGAAAAGCGGGATAGGGAACAGCAGGAGTTTTCCATGGAGGTGGAAACAGAAGTCAGGGAGTTTGCGGCAGCCGGTCTGAAAAGCGGTATAGGAAATTACAGCAGCCTCAGCCTGAGAAAGGAGGAGACCGTTGTAAAGGATCCCCGGTGGGAATACGCCCTTCTTCCCGTGTGGACTCTGACTTATAAGGATAAGAAGAGCGGGAAGATCTACTATTTTGCATGCAACGGCCAGAACGGAAAGGTATGCGGGGTTCTTCCTGTGGATCCGGCAAAGCTTGGGATCCTTTTTGCGGAGATCTTTCTGCCCTTTCTGGCGGTGCTTCTGACAGTGGGGTGGTTTCTATGAAAATAAAGAGAAAGATATGGTTTGCGGTGGCGGCCGCCCTTTTATGGTGTTTTCTGGCATCCTTCGGCGCTCTGGCCGGCGGATCGGACCCGTCGGAGAGCCCGGACCAGCAGCGCGTCTTTGATATGGCAGGGCTTTTCGGAGCCTCCCGGACAGAAGAGTTTGAACAGACCATCAAAGAATACCAGACCCGGTACGGACTGGATATCGTGGTGGTGACCACAGAGACAGCCATGGGCAAGAGTGCCATGGACTATGCAGATGATTTTTATGACAACAACGGGTTCGGACAGGGAAGCGGCAAAGACGGAATTCTGTTTCTGATCGATATGGATAACCGGGAGCTGTATGTCTCCACCTGCGGAAAGGCTATCCGCATCTTTACCGATGACAGGATCGAGACCATGCTGGATCATGTGTATGAAGGCGCCTCTCAGGGAGACTATGAGGCCTGTGTGGATTCCTTTCTGTCAGATGTGAAATCATACTGCAGGGCGGGGATCCCCGGCAACCAGTACAATTATGACACGGACACGGGCAAGATCAGCCGGTACAGAAGTATCCGGTGGTATGAAGCCCTGATGGCTTTTGGCATCTCAGGCTTCGTGGCCGGTTCCGGGTGTCTGACGGTAAAGCGCCGCTACAGCATGGAAGAAGACAGGAACCAGGTGAGAAATCTGAACATGGCCTACAGGGCCGAAGCCAGATTCCGGTATGACGGACAGGAAGACAGGCTGGTAAATCAGTTCGTCACCAGCCGGGTGATCCCCCGGAGTACGGGTACATCAAATCACGGAGGAGGCAGCCGGTCTTCATCGGGCCGCAGCTCCACTCACAGGTCCTCCAGCGGCCGCAGCCACGGAGGCGGAGGGAGAAAGTTCTAGGCTAAACAGGTAAATTATGGTATACTGATGCAAAATCAAAAAATGAGGATAACAATATGGAAGCAATACTGCTGGCAGGCGGTCTGGGGACCAGACTGCGCCCGGTGGTCAGTGACCGGCCCAAGCCCATGGCCCTGATCCAGGGAAAGCCTTTTATGGAATATGTGATCCGGGAACTGGCCGGGGGAGGGATTGACAGAATTATTTTTGCCGTGGGATATAAAGGAAGCATGGTGGAAGAATATTTCGGAGACGGCAGCAGGTGGGGCGTGAGGACGGCTTACGCCTACGAGGAGACCCTGCTGGGAACGGCAGGAGCCATAAAAAATGCGGCCCGCCACATGGAAGGAGACCTGGCGCTGGTACTCAACGGGGACACCTTTTACAGGATGGATTACAGCCGCCTCATGAGGCAGAAGAAGGAGCGGGATCTGGATATGGCTCTGGTGCTGAGACAGGTGGAGGACGTGTCCCGGTACGGTCAGGCCGTGCTGACAGAGGGCATGCTCACAGGCTTTAATGAGAAGACCAGCAGCCGGAAGCCGGGAACCATCAATGGAGGCGTCTACCTGATGACGAGGCGGCTTATAGACGAGATCCCGGATGGAAAAGTGTCTCTGGAGAACGACATGATCCCCCGATGGCTGTCAGAGGGGCGGAGACTGGGAGGGTTTGTGAACGACGGATATTTTATCGACATCGGGATCCCGGAGGACTATTACCGGTTTATGGAGGATGTGGAGAAAGGAGTTCTGACATGGTGATCAGGGGAAGGGCTCCGCTGAGAGTCAGCTTCGGAGGCGGAGGAAGCGACGTGGCCCCTTTCTGCGAAGAGCAGGGAGGAGCCATTATCGGAAGCACTATCAACAAATATGCATACTGCTCCATCGTGCCCAGGGACGACGATCAGATCATCGTCCATTCCCTGGACTTTGATATGACGGTCAAGTACCATGTGCGGGAAAACTATGTCTGTGACGGACGCCTGGATCTGGTGACGGCGGCGCTGAACGCCATGGAGATCAAGCAGGGATGCGAAGTGTACCTCCAGTGCGATGCGCCTCCCGGCTCCGGCCTGGGGACCTCCTCCACGGTCATGGTGGCCCTTCTGACAGCCATGGCCCGGTGGAAAGGCATCGAACTGGACGGATATGCCATGGCCGATCTGGCCTACAAGGTGGAGAGAGAGGATCTGGGCATCGACGGAGGCTATCAGGATCAGTATGCATCCACCTTCGGAGGGTTTAACTTCATCGAATTTCACGGAAGGAACAATGTGGTGGTCAACCCTCTGAGGATCAAAAAGGACATTATCCATGAACTGCAGTACAATCTTCTGCTGTGTTACACCGGCAAGATCCATGTATCCGCCAACATCATCAAGGATCAGGTAAGCAACTACAGGAAGAAAGACCCCTTTGAGGCCATGTGCGAGGTCAAGGCTCTGGCCTATGCCATGAAGGACGAGCTTCTCAAGGGCAATCTCCACAGTTTCGGAAAGCTGCTGGACTACGGCTGGAAGAGCAAAAAAAGGATGAGCAGCAAGATCACCAACCCTCAGATCGACGAACTATACGAGGAGGCCCTGAAGGCAGGGGCCCTGGGAGGGAAGCTTCTGGGAGCCGGAGGAGGCGGTTATCTCCTGGTATACTGTCCCTACAATGTGAGGCACCGGGTGGCGGCCCGCCTGGAGGCAGCCGGCGGACAGCTGGCGGACTGGAACTTTGAACTGAGAGGCGCCCAGTCATGGACGGCGGATGCGGACCGGTGGAATTATGAGACGGTGAAGGTACAGATGCCCAACGGCCCCTATGAATTCCGTCTGCAGGATTGATCATATGGATAAGGTGATTTTTTTAGACCGGGACGGCACCATCAACAAAGAGGTGGAGTATCTGTACCGCCCCGAGGATCTGGTTCTCCTGCCGGGGGCGGCCGAGGGCATTGCCCTCATGAGGCAGGAAGGGTTCCGGATCCTGGTGGTGACCAACCAGGCGGGTATCGCCCGGGGGTATTATACGGAAGAGCAGATGCACCGGCTTCACGGGTATCTTAACAGCGAACTGAAAAAAAGGGGAGCATGGATCGACGATTTTTATTTCTGCCCCCACCATCCGGTCCACGGAATCGGAGAATATAAGAAGGTCTGCCGCTGCAGGAAGCCGGATACGGGGATGTTTGAAGAGGCGGCGGCAAAATATGAGATCGACAAAAGCCGTTCCTGGATGATCGGCGATAAGCGGATCGATGTTCTGGCGGGACAAAATTTCGGGATTCCGGGGATCCTGGTAAGCACCGGCTACGGAGCTGAAACCCGGGCCGGGGCCGAGAGACGGGGAGAGGAGCCATTTTATGATTTTTACGCGGAAACTCTTGTGGACGCAGCAGAATATATTATCCGGAAAGGAAAAGAAGAACATGGATGAGAAGAAGTATCTGGAGGAACTGACAGACAGATATCCTGTTCTGGAGCCGGTAAAAGACTCTGTATGGCAGGTGTACGAGATCCTGAGAGAATGCTTTGAGTCGGGTCACAAGCTTCTGGTGGCAGGCAACGGCGGCAGCGCCGCGGACTCGGAGCATATCGTGGGAGAGCTGATGAAGGGCTTTATAAAGCGCCGTCAGGTGCCGGAAGACATGGCGGAGAAACTGGAGGCCATAGGCGGAGAGGACGGAAGAGCGCTGGCCCACAAGCTTCAGGGAGGACTGCCGGCGATTGCATTGACGAACCACCCGGGACTTTCCACGGCATTTTTAAACGATGTGGATGGTGAGATGATCTATGCACAGCAGGTATACGGCTACGGGAAAGAGGGAGACGTCTTTCTGGGCATCTCCACCTCGGGCAATGCGGCCAATATCCGCTACGCCCTCATCACGGCAAAGGCCAAAGGCATGAAAGTGGTGGGGCTGACGGGAAAAGACGGGGGCAGTCTGGGCAGACAGGCGGATGCAGCCGTGGTAGTGCCGGAGCAGGAGACCTTTAAGATCCAGGAGCTCCATCTGCCTGTTTACCATGTGCTTTGCCTGATGCTGGAGGAGCACTTCTTTTAAAGGAAGAGAAGGGCCGGGAATTACCAATGAAATGTAAGAATCTGGAGGAAGGAACCTGATGGAGAAAAGACGTGCCGGGATATGGCAGTATCGGTGGAAAGATGAGGTGATCGCGGCAGGGCTGCTGCTGGCCTTCGGATTTTTTATCAACAGAAGAGTGGAGATCAGAGGCCTGTGCGCCGATGATCTGTATCTGTGGTCCTGCTACGGAGAACAGAGCTTCCGGGAATTCGTATTTCCTACAGGGGGCAGCAGATTTCGGTTCCTGTATTATCTGATCTGTTATCTGGAACTGGGTCTGGCAGGACGCCATGTGACCTGGTTTGTGCCCATAAATATCATCGTCAATTCTATGGTGGCGTACACGGTGTACAGTTTTTCCAGGAGATTGTCCGGAAACAGGCTGATTGCATTTCTCTGCGGCTTTCTGTATCAGCTTTCCAGGATGTCCTATTATCAGATCGCCCAGCTCTACGGGCTTATGGAGACCCTGGCGCTGTGGGCCGCGCTGGGGATTTTGTGGTGCCTCTATGAATATCTCAACAGCCCGGAGCAGAAACTGTCCTGTTTCTGGACAGGCTGCGGTCTTTATTTTGCGGTCTGCTTTATTCATGAGAGATATATGGTGCTGCTGCCTCTCTTCTATGTGGTCCTGCTGCTCAGAAAGAACCGGAAGCCCGGAGAGTGGCTGCTGCCCACAGGACTTTTTATCCTGGTCCAGCTGATCCGTCTGGCAGCCATAGGGACTCTGTCACCGGCGGGAACAGGAGGTACGGATGTGGCCGACACCCTGGATCTTATGCAGGCCGTAACCTATGCTATCCACCAGGTGCTGTACCTCCTGGGGATCAATATGGGGGAAGGGCACTTAAGCGGCCTTGCCTGGCATGAATCTTCCGTGTGGATCCGGATTCTGGTGCTGGCCGCAGATCTGGTGCTCCTGGCTGTCCTGACGGTTTATGCGGCAAAGTTTGTGAGAAGCAGATGGGAGAGAAGGGAGATCCTGAAAAACAGTCTGCTGTTTTTCCTCTTTATCGGAGCCTGCATTGTCTGTTCCAGCGTCACCATCCGGGTAGAGGTAAGATGGGTCTATGTGTCCATGACGGCGATGTGGCTGTGGCTGTCCTACATGTGCGGAGTGATCGCCCGTCCGTCGGCCAAAAGGCAGGAGGCATCGGGCTTTCGTCTGCCTGACTACAAAAAGGCTGTCACCTGTACGGCCCTGGTACTGGCATATACGGTTTTGATGATCCCTGTGGAGACTTATTACAGGAGCAAATATCCCAATCTGTATTTTTGGAACGAACAGCAGCGGTACAATTCTCTTGCAGAAGAGACTTATGAGAAATACGGAGATGCCGTTTTCGGCAAGAAGATCTATATTCTGAAAAACCGGTATAAAGTCAGCGATTTTTATGCGGATACATTTTTTAAGGTATTTGACAAAAACAGGAAGGCGGAAGGCACGGAGGTGATTTTTGTGGACAATATCCGGGACTTCGGGCAGGTGGCCAACAACATGCTGATTCTGAGAGAGGACAGAGATTTCCAGGGATATCAGGATATCACGGAGGCGGTGCGCACGCTGAAGTGTGAATCTGTCTACGGATATTACAGAGACGGCTGGATGGATGAAAGCGCGAAGATACGGGTCATGTCCGGAAGCACCGGCATTATCCATCTGCAGCTGATGTATCCGGGGGTTATGGAAGGGCATGAGAGATCGGACATCTATATGGATGGCGAGGAGGCGGTACAGGTGGATATCGTGGAAAATATCACCCATATTGAGCTGCAGACAAAGCCCTATGATATCGTGGAACTGGATTTTGAGAACAATTTTTATCTGGAAGGCGCCCAGGAACAGCGTGGGGAGAAGCGGTTTTCCATGATGGTTCAGATAACCGCGGACTAGTGAGGAGGCTTTATGAAAAACCGAATATGGTATTATGTGCTTCCGTTTTTCGGAATGGTATTTGGAGTATGGTATTTAAAAAATTCCTTTGTGGATGTGGTCTATTCCGACTATATTCGCCTGGTCAACAGTTATCTGCCTGATGTGTGGAATCCGGATAAATTTTTTGTCGGCGACGTCCTCACCAGGATCCCTTTAAATTACCTGGCCAGGATCATCAACACCACGTTTTTTGATTACCGTATCCGGTTTGACCAGGCTTTGGGAATCCTCTCTCTTGGGCTTTCCTCCATGCTCCTGATCTCCTACTGTATCAGGAAAGATATCGGAATCCTCTGGTATCTGTGCCTGATGGCTGTCACTTTCAGCCTGAATAAATGGGAGATGATGGTAAACGGCAGCGGCTGGATTCACTTTTTCGCTTTCGCTTGTTTCTACTACCACTATCTTGTTCTGGAAAGGATCTGGACCGGAAGGGAGAAAAAGGGAGACAGGATTCGGCTTCTGGTGCTTCCATGGTTTATCACCCTTGGAGTGGCGGGGCCCTACTGCGCTGTCTACAGCCTGACTCTTGTCCTGACCTACGGCTTTGGGTTCTTTCTTACGTGGAAGAGAGATAAGCGATGGGAGAAATCTTATATTGTCTGGGGAATCTCTGCGGTGATCCCCCTGTGCCTTTATATATGGAGCAATGCCCGGGCGGCAGAGGGGCAGGTGGGGAGCCTGGGAGCGTCCTTTGTGTCAGGGCTTCTGGAGAATCCCGGGTACATGATACGGTTCTTTATCAAATCCTTTGCCTCCATGATTATAGGGATTGAATGTGCTCACGCAAAGTTCACTTCGAATCTGCCCTACCTGAGCCTGGGGCTCCTGATAATGGCAGGATATGGCCTGGCCCTGTGGTTTCAGTTCAGGAGACAGCTGTATGAGGAGACCCTGTTCCCTCTGATTCTGACAGTCTCCGGGATCCTGAATCATCTGCTGATCTGGTATTCCAGATGGGGGTTTCTGGATGAAGACTACGGTATGGCCTCCAGGTACGCCCTTCAGTTTCAGATAGGAATCTTTGGTATGCTGCTGACATTTGCTCTGGTGCGGCAGAAGATCAGGGCGGAGAGGCAGAAAAAAAACGAAGGAACGAAACCGGGCAGTGTCCTGTCCCAGACGTTGATGGCCGCTGTGGTGCTGGCTGTTGTGGTCGGAAACGGCTATACTACCAGAGAGGAACTGAAGAAAGCGCCTGCGAGAAAGTATTCCTGTATGTTTCGGGCGGAGCTGGCACGGGATTTTGAGAACAGGACGGACGAAGAGCTGTCCCAGCACTTTGAATACTGGACAGGCAGTATCGAAGGGGGACAGGCAGTGCGCGCCGCGCTGGAGATTCTGAAAGAACAGAAATGGAACGTGTTCCGTGAATAAGAGGAAGGAGAAACTATCCATGAAAGTAGTGATCTTAGCAGGAGGGCTGGGAACCAGGATCAGCGAAGAGAGCCATCTGAAGCCGAAACCCATGATCGAGATCGGGGGAAGGCCCATTCTGTGGCATATTATGAAATATTATTCCGAGTTCGGCTTTCACGATTTTGTCATCTGCCTGGGGTATAAACAATATGTTGTAAAGGAATTTTTTGCGGACTATTTTCTCCACACCTCTGACGTTACCTTTGACCTGGCCAACAATCAGATGGAGGTTCACAACAATTACTCGGAGCCCTGGAAAGTGACTCTGGTGGACACCGGTCTCAATACCATGACCGGGGGCCGCATAAAGAGGATCCGGCCCTATACCGGCGGGGAGCCCTTTATGCTGACTTACGGGGATGGAGTGTGCGATGTGGATCTTCACGCTCTCCTGCGGTTCCATGAGTCCCACGGGAAGACGGCTACCATCACCACCGTGAATATTGCCCAGCTGAAGGGAGTTCTGGATGTGGGATCTGACGGCCGGGTGAAGTCCTTCCGGGAGAAAAACGAGGCCGACGCCAGTCTGGTCAACGGAGGCTTTATGGTGATGAACCCTGAGATCTTCCGGTATCTGAAAGATGACAACACGGTGTTTGAGCGGGAGCCTATGGAGCAGCTGGCGGCAGAGGGACAGCTTATGGGGTATCATCATCAGGGATTCTGGCAGTGTATGGATACCCAGCGGGAGATGAAGAAGCTGGAAGAGCTGTGGCAGAGCGGGAAAGCTCCCTGGAAAATATGGAAGAATCAGGGGTGAGATTATATGAGAGATACATGGGATACATTCTGCAGATTTTATGAGGGCAAGAAAGTGCTGGTCACAGGCCACACCGGTTTTAAAGGTTCCTGGCTGTGCCGGATCCTGACTGACATGGGTGCCGACGTCACAGGTTATGCAAAGGAACCTCCCACATCTCCCAGCCTGTTTGACATCGCCGGGCTGGAGGAGACCATGGACAGCATCACGGGAGATATCCGGGAACTGGATCATCTGAAAAAAATCTTTGAACAGGTTCAGCCGGAGATCGTGTTTCATCTGGCAGCCCAGCCTATTGTCCGGGACTCTTACAGAGAACCGGTATACACCTACGAGACCAACGTCATGGGTACGGTGAATATGCTGGAGTGTGTCCGGCTGACTCCCTCGGTCCGCTCCTGTCTCAATGTAACGACAGATAAGGTTTATGACAATCAGGAGTGGGAATACGGCTATCGGGAAAGCGATCCTCTGGACGGGTACGACCCTTACTCCAACAGCAAGTCCTGTTCTGAACTGGTAACTCACAGCTATATCAAGTCATTTTTTGGTGACGGGCGCTGCAGAGTCTCCACGGCCAGAGCGGGCAACGTGATCGGCGGCGGCGACTTTGCCGGGGACCGGATCATCCCTGACTGTATCCGGGCGGCGGCAGCGAGAAAGGATATTGTGGTCCGCAACCCTTATTCCGTCAGACCTTACCAGCATGTGCTGGAACCGCTGTATGTTTACCTGACCATAGCCATGAAACAGTATGAAGCCCCGCGCTTTAGCGGATACTACAATGTGGGACCGGAGGATAAGGACTGTGTTGCCACGGGGAAACTGACGGACATGTTCTGTCAGGCGTGGGGAGACGGGATCCGCTGGATCGATCAGTATGACGGCGGTCCTCATGAGGCGGGATTTCTGAAGCTGGATTGTTCCAGAATCCGGAACGTGTTCGGCTGGCAGCCGCGTCTTGATGTGAGGCAGGCCGTGGAGTGGACCGTAGAATGGACCAGGGCCTGGCTGGGAGGAGAAGAGATGGAGAAAGTCATGGATCGTCAGATCCAAAGATTTTTTAAGACGGAAGACGGAGTTTGATGACAGAAAGGATATGACACTATGTTTGAACAGAAAACAGAAGCCCAGGCCAGACAGGAGATCCTGGAGCTGGTGGGAGAGTACTGTGACAGGTTTCACCAGAAAAAACCTTTTCAGGAGGGGGACAGGATCCCCTACGCGTCCAGAGTCTACGACAGGCAGGAGATGATGAATCTGGTGGACAGCTCCCTGGAGTTCTGGCTGACATCAGGCCGGTATACAGAGGAATTTGAGAAAAAGCTGGCAGAATATCTGGAGATCCGATATTGCTCTCTGGTCAATTCCGGTTCTTCCGCCAATCTGCTGGCTTTTATGGCTCTCACATCTCCGCTGCTGGGAGATCGGCAGATACGCAGGGGCGACGAGGTGATCACGGTGGCTGCCGGATTTCCCACTACGGTGACGCCTGTGATCCAGTACGGTGCGGTGCCGGTGTTTGTGGATGTGACCATCCCTCAGTACAATATTGATACGGACATGCTGGAGGAAGCATGTTCGGAGCGGACCAAAGCAGTGATGCTGGCCCATACTCTGGGCAATCCCTTTGATCTGGAGAAAGTCAGGGCCTTCTGTAAAAAGCACGGTCTCTGGCTGGTGGAGGACAACTGCGATGCCCTGGGAACCAGGTATGTCATAGACGGAAAAGAGAAGTTTTCCGGCACCATAGGCGACATCGGGACCTCCAGCTTTTATCCGCCTCACCATATGACCATGGGCGAAGGAGGCGCCGTGTATACGGACAATCCTCTGCTCCACAAGATCATCCGCTCCTTCAGAGACTGGGGGAGGGACTGTGTGTGTCCGTCTGGAAGGGATAATCTGTGCGGCCACCGGTTTGACAGACAGTATGGGCAGCTGCCCCTGGGATACGATCACAAATATGTGTACTCTCATTTCGGATATAACCTGAAAGCCACGGACATGCAGGCAGCCGTCGGCTGTGCCCAGCTGGAGAAGTTCCCTTCCTTTGTAGAACGGCGGCGCCATAATTTTGACCGTCTGTATAAGGGCCTGGAGGCAGTGGAGGATCGTCTGATCCTGCCCCGGGCGGCAGAACACGCCCGCCCCAGCTGGTTCGGCTTCCTCATCACCTGCAGGGAGGGCGTGGACCGGAACAGGCTGGTCCAGTATACGGAGTTCAGAGGAGTCCAGACCAGGATGCTCTTTGCCGGCAATCTCACCAGACATCCCTGTTTTGATCAGATGAGAGAGCAGGGAAGAGGATACCGGATCGCAGGCAGTCTTGTCAACACGGACCGGATCATGAGAGACACTTTCTGGGTAGGAGTCTATCCGGGGATGACCGATGAGATGATCGACTATATGGCAGCAGTGATCCGGGAGGGCCTGGAAACGGCGGCAGGAGGCAGAGAGTGATGACGGAGACAGGATTATCAGGACAGAAGGCAGAAGGATACGATCTGACGGCGGTTCACCGGGCCAATCTGAAGATCCTGAAGGAGATCGACCGGATCTGCAGAAAGTACGGGATCAGCTATGTGCTGGATGCGGGGACTCTCATCGGTGCCGTGCGGCATCAGGGTTTCATTCCGTGGGATGACGATGCCGATGTGGCTTTTACAAGAGAAAATTATGAGAAATTTTCCAGAGTGGCCAGGAAGGAGCTGCCCGGAGGGATGAAGCTTCTGGAGCCTCATCAGCTCCGGAAAGGCCAGGCCTTTTATGATTTTACTCCCCGGATCCTCTATATGAAAAGCAGGACCAGCGAGGACAACGAGGAGACAAGGTACTATGAGGGAAGGCTGAACCATCTGTGGGTGGATCTGTTTATCCTGGATGAACAGCCCAAATGCCCGGTGAAAGCCGCGTGGGTCAAAGGGCTTCATACTCTGATCTACGGACTGGCCATGGGGCACAGGTATAAGCTGGATTACTCCAGATACGGGCGGGCCGGAAGACCGGCAGTGAGAGTGCTGTCATGGGCGGGCCGGAAGATCCCCATGAAAGTCATCCGCAGGATGCAGCATACTCTGGCTGTCAGATACAACAGAGGAAAAAGCAATCTGCTCTACTACAGCAACTATCAGCCCGACTATCTTTATGTGACCCTGGAAAAACAGTGGACTACAGAAACCGTGGATCTTCCTTTTGAGGATACGGTCCTTATGGCGCCCAGGGGATGGCATCAGGTTCTCACGGAGGTATACGGCGATTATATGCAGCTTCCTCCCCCGGACCAGCGGGTCCCGTCCCACTCCGATACAGGCCTCCGGGTTACCGGATAGCAGGCGGCTCTTGCTGCATAATAAGGAGGAACGCAGATGAACATAAAGAAAAGTGCCAATATTGGCGTGGCTCTGATTTTTGCACTGTTTTACGGGTATCTTCTCCTGCAGTTTTCCAAAGTATTCGTCTACTATGACGATTTTGGATATCTGTCCCTGAGCTACGGCTACAATGTGAAGGAGGTGGTAGGCTCCGACTACAGCCTTTCCCAGGCTGTCCGGTATATCGGCCATCACTACTATGATACCAACGGACGTCTTTTGTGTATGTTTTTGTACCTGCTTCTGTATCTTGCAGGTGGTCTGAAGCTGGTCCAGGTCTTCACTGCCACGTCGGTTCTGGCAGTGGCCGGGCTGTCCTATGCGCTGGCCATGAGAGGACTTCGGCAGAAGGGGAGAATTTCCGGTGCAGCGGCGGTGATGACTGCAGCCTTTATCTGTCTTCTCTACGGCTTTATCGGAATTCTGGTCCTGCGTATGGGGGTTTACTGGTTTGCCGCCTCTTTCCTCTATGTGGCTCCGGCAGTGACGGTGATCTGTTTCGGCTGGATGTACTATGGAACGGTGCGCAAAGAGAGGGGAAAAGGATACTGGGCCGGCTGCGCGGCTCTGGCGTTTCTGGGAGCCTTTACTCAGGAGCAGTGGCTGGTGGCAGTGATCGCCATGGTCCTGACAGTCTGTGCCTGCAGATATTATCTGTCCAGGACAGAGGGAAGGTCCGGGAGACCGGGGCCAGGCGACCTGACAGTGATGGCCGGAGCCCTTCTGGGGGCTTTTCCGATCCTCACGTCGCCGGCGGTGAGAGAGCGTATGGAGCGCCACTCGGAATTTATGCAGCGATCCTTCTTTCAGAGGATTCTGTACAATATAAAGGCAGTGACGAGGCTGTTTTTTGAGCCCAGCAACCAGAACTATATCTATATCCTGCTGATCATGGTTATGATCATGACTATGTTGATGATGGTGAAAAAGAGGGGAAAAACGTGGGGCCACATGCTGTTTCTTCTGGCATCGGCATCGGCAGGCGCCTATGTTTTTGTCCAGGTCCATGTGCTGTACCACGGACAGGCCAGCCAATATCAGGAGTCAGTGGTATGGCTGATGTTTGTCTACCTGTTATGGATGACAGGGCAGATCCTGTATTTCCTCCTCTCGGAAGGCAATGAGCTTCAGGCCCTGTTTACAGTGGCCGGATTTTTTTCCATGGCCTGTCTGGCGGTGGTTCCGGAGCTGCCGGACCGGGTGCTGCTCCCCTATATGCTGTTGTCCTTCTCTCTTATGGGATATGTTTTCGGGACAGCCTTTGGAGAAACCTCGAAACGGCTGATATCCGGTGCCGTATTTCTCCTGTGCGCAGCTGCGGTCAGTGTGCCCAATCTGAGAAATGTTTATCGGGGATACAGGGCCAACTGGGAGGTTCTCCAGTATAACGACGCCATGATCCGGCAGGGGGCCGAGAGGATCCGACAGGGGGAGGAGATCAAAGAGATCCGCCTGTACCGGCTTCTGGATGATCTGTGTGCTCAGGATATGGTCTATAATCCCAATTTCAGTTTCATGATCTACTGGATGGACCATTACTATGATCTGCCTTCGGATGTAGAGCTGGTCTTTGATACAGTCGGGAGTATGGAAGATTTAAAGATTCAGGAAAGCAGGTAAGAAAAGGGATGGCAGAGAAGTTATTATCGGTTGTTGTTTCGGTATACAATGAGGAGGCGGTTCTGGAACAGTTTTTCAGAGAGACCGGACCGGTGCTTGAGAATCTGAAATGGAACTATGAACTTTTGTTTGTCAACGACGGGAGCAGGGATAAAAGCCTGGAGATCGTGAAAGGGATGGCGGAGAGAGACCCTCATGTGAAGGTAGTCAGTTTTTCCAGAAATTTCGGCCATGAGGCGGCCATGATTGCGGGTATTGACCACAGCAGCGGCGACGGCATCGTCTGTATGGATGCAGATCTGCAGCATCCTCCCGCCTGTCTGGAGGAGATCATAGAAAAGCTGGACCAGGGCTATGAAGTCATCAATATGGTGAGGACGAAAAACGAGTCTGCCGGCTGGTTCAAGAATCTGTCCTCCACCGCTTTTTACAAAGTGATCAATATGCTGTCCGATGTGAAATTTGAGAGCAACGCGTCCGATTTTTTTGCCATAAGCAGGCGGGTGGCAGAAGTACTGAAGAAAAACTACCGGGAGAAAGTACGGTTTCTCCGGGGATATGTGCAGAACGTAGGCTTCTCAAGGACGACTATCCCCTATGAGGCCGGTGCAAGGGCGGCGGGGGAGAGCAAGTACAGCATCAGAAAACTGATCCGGTTTTCCGTCAATACCATTGTGTGCTTCTCCAATCTGCCCCTGAAGCTGGGCATCTATGCGGGGGCCATGGCTGCGTTTCTGGGACTGGTGGTGATGATCTACACACTGTTTACCAGAGGAGGGGCGCCCAGCGGATACGCAACCATCGTGGTGCTGATCTGCTTTATGTTTGCCATTTTGTTTGTCATGGTAGGCATCATCGGAGAGTATATCGGGATCCTGTTTACGGAACTGAAAGACAGGCCGGTGTATCTTGTGGAAGAGACAAAAAACATAAATCATGACGAAGCCCGCGGATCTGCGTCCTGACATGTTCTGGAAGGGCGACAGAATGACCTATTTCTCCGGAGATTTCGGATACACTATCTCTAAAAAAGGAGATAGGTGGCATGAGGATTTGCGAGGCAACGAATTTGAGGATAAACGAACTCCGGCAGAAGAGGAGGCTGACAGAGTATGCACTGATTTACCAGACCGGCATGCCTGCTTCTACGGTGAAAAGCATCCTTCACGGGAAAAGTCAGAATCCCGGTATTGTTAACATAAAGAAGATTGCAGAAGGACTTGGAGTCACCATAAGAGAGTTTTACGACTCCGATATTTTTGATGAACTGGAGCCGGAGGATTAAACCGGCAGAGGGGTTTAAAATGTCAGAAAAGGAACGGGAGGTT
>CAJUJV010000031.1:2452-20018 GCA_910586845.1 uncultured Hungatella sp. | reverse complement strand
ATATCCTGCTGGAAAACGGCGCCGAGATATTTCGGGTAGAAGAAACGATCAACCGCATTTGCAGGCATTACGGGGTGGAATCCAGTAATGCCTTTGTTTTAAGCAACGGAATTTTCGTCACCTCAGGCGGGGTCAGCGAAGAGGTCTTTGCCAAGGTGCAGAATATCCCAGTCAGCGGTTCTCATCTGGACCGGGTGGAGGCGGTGAACCAGCTGTCCCGGGAGATCGCCGAGGGTAGATATGCCGTCGGGGAAGTCAGAGAGAAGCTGGAACAGATCCGCAGGATGCCGGGAAAGACCAGGAAGATGAGAATCCTGGGATCAGGGCTGGGAAGCGGGGCTTTCTGCTATGTCTATGGGGGAACCCTTCAGGACTGTATGGCTGCCTTTCTGGCAGGACTTTTGCTGTATGTATTTGTCATCTGGGTCAGTGAGCCTCATCTGAAAAAGATGATGTCGGGTATCGCGGGAGGAGCCGTGGCGACGGCGGCCTGTATGGTCCTCCACAGGCTGGGGATCGGGCAGAATCTGGACCGGATGGTCATCGGCTCCATCATTCCCCTGGTGCCGGGAGTGGCGTTTACCAATGCTATCCGGGATATTGCCGACGAGGATTACATAGCCGGCACAGTCCGGATGATCGATGCCCTTCTGGTGTTCTTTTGTATTGCCATGGGAGTCGGTCTGGTTTATACTGTAAAACAGAGAATGATGTTTTAAAGGGGATGGGAAAAGGCTATGATCGGACAGGTAACGGCGGCGGTGATCGGGACCATCGGATTTTCCATATTGTACAGCGTGCCAAAGGGTTATTATCCGTACTGCGGTTTTATCGGAGGCGCCGGCTGGCTGATCTACTGTCTTCTGTTTCCCGCCTGCTCGGCGCCGGAAGCCACGCTGTTTGCGGCTGCTGCGGTGGTGATTCTGTCCAGATTCTTCGCCGTGAGGAAACGGTGTCCGGTGACTATCTTTCTGATCAGCGGCATCATCCCCCTGGTGCCGGGAGGCGGGGTCTACTGGACGGCTTACTATATCGTCATGGGGGAGATGGAGCTGGCGTCGGAGACAGGCTTTATGGCTCTGAAAGTGGCGGTGGCCATTGTGCTGGCCATTGTATTTATCTTTCAGCTTCCCCAGAAACTGTTCAGGAAACAGGAGAAATAGACAGGAAGAGAGGCGGGACTTATGATTTTGATTCAGGGCGGCCGGGTTATAGATCCGGAGAAACAAGAAGAGCGCATCGGGGATGTGATCATAGAAGGCGGAAGGATCAGGGCCGTGGGCACATTTCCGGACACAGGTGATTATGAGAAGGTCATCCGGGCCTTTGGCTGTGTGGTTGCGCCGGGGCTGGTGGACATCCACGTACACTTCCGGGATCCCGGGTTCCCCCACAAGGAAGACATCGGGACCGGCGCGGCGGCAGCGGCAGCCGGCGGCTATACCACCGTAGTGTGTATGGCCAACACGAAACCGGCGGTGGACAATCCGGAGACTCTCCGGTATGTCATAGAAGAAGGGAAAAAGACGGGCATCCATGTACTGTCTGCGGCCGCGGTGACCGTGGGGCTTAAGGGTCATCAACTGACGGATATGAAGGCTCTGAGGGAGGCAGGTGCCGCAGGCTTTACAGATGACGGCATCCCCCTCATGGATGCGGGGATACTGTCTGCGGCTATGGAGCAGGCGGCCCTGCTGGGAGTTCCCGTCAGCCTTCACGAGGAGGATCCGGGCCGGATTAAGGAGAACGGCATCAATCACGGCCGTGTGTCGGAGACCCTGGGGATCTACGGTTCTCCATCCGAGGCTGAGGAGACTCTCATAGCCAGAGACGTAAAGATCGCTCTTGCCACCGGGGCAAAGGTAAATATCCAGCACATCAGCACAGCCGGCGGAGTGGAACAGATCAGACAGGCCAGAAAGCAGGGGGCCGATGTGACGGCGGAGGTAACGCCTCATCACTTTACGCTGACGGAGGATGCGGTCCTGAAATACGGGACTCTGGCAAAGATGAATCCGCCCCTGAGGACGGAAAAGGACAGGCAGGCTCTTCTGGAAGGGCTTCGGGACGGGACCATCACCATCATCGCCACAGACCATGCTCCCCACAGCAGAGATGAGAAGAACAGGCCTCTGACCCAGGCGCCCAGCGGGATCACCGGTCTGGAGACTTCTCTGGCCCTGGGGATCACGGAGCTGGTGCAGAGAGGGCATCTGACCATGGTCCAGCTGATAGAGAAGATGAGCCTGAATCCGGCCAGGCTCTACGGCCTGGACTGCGGCCGCATGGCAGAGGGAGCGCCGGCGGATCTGGTGATCTTTGACCCGGATGAAGAATTTTGTCCGGAGACATTTTATTCCAGAGCGGACAACACGCCCTTCAGGGGGTGGAAGCTGAAAGGGAAGGTCCGCTGTACCATCTGCGGTGGGCGGATCGTATACAGTGACAGACAGATGTGAGAAACCGGCCGGGAGCCGGAAAAGATAAAGGAGGAATCTGTTATGAAAGATCAGAATTGTGCTTATTGTATGCAGGGAGAGCTGGTGGCAAAGTTCGGCTATCCGGTCTGTGCCATGGATACAGGGTATCTCTATATTTTTAAGGAACAGAGCAAGGCGGGAAGAGTGATCCTGGCCTACAAAGATCATGTCAGTGAGCTGATCGACATAAGCGATGAGGAGCGGAATGCCTTCTTTGCCGATGTGGCCAGAGTGGCCAGAGCCGTCCACAAGGTCTTCGGTCCCGACAAAGTAAATTATGGGGCCTACGGCGACACAGGCTGCCACCTCCATATGCACATCGTACCAAAATACAACGGCGGTGACGAGTGGGGAGGAACATTCCAGATGAATCCTGACAAGGTCTATCTTACGGATGAAGAGTATGAGGCCATGGCAGAGAAGCTGAGAGCCGTCCTGTAGGCATCCTTTTTATGGAAATCAGAGATCACTATAAACAGAAGGAAACAGTCAGGTCCGCAAAAGTCCTCATATGGGAACCGGGCAGGGAAACCGTGGGACGGCAGATCCCTGTTTTGTCGGAGCACCTGCTGGAGATCCGGGTCAACGGGGCCGTGACTGTGAATGTGGTCTGCGTGGCAGAGCATCTGACGGATCTGATCCTTGGAAGGCTGCTGACAGAAGGATTCATATCAGGGGTAAAGGATGTGGAGTCTGTTGAGATCTGCCGGTCAGGGGCCATAGCAGAGGTTGTGCTGAGAAACGGAGATCCGGAGGTCAGGCCTTTGAGACCAGTGGGATCACTGCAGTGGGAGCCCCGCTGGGTCCTGGACCTGGCGGAGGAATTCGAGAAAGACACCCCTCTCCATATGGGGACCAGATCTACTCACAGCTGTTTTCTGGCCTTACGGGGAGAGCTTGTGACGTGCTGTGAGGATATCGGCAGACATAATGCCATGGACAAAGCCGTGGGATACTGTCTGACCCATGATATCGACCCGGGACAGGTACTGGTGTACTCCAGCGGCAGGATCCCCATGGATATGGCCGTCAAAGCCATCCGGGCAGGAATCCCTGTTGTGGCTACCAAGGAAGCCGCCACATATGAGGCGGCAGAACTGGCTGCACAGTACGGGCTGACCCTGGTCTGCAACGCGAAGCGCGGACGCATGAACATATATCCGCCGGCAGATATTTGCCGGATTTAGACAAAATTCGTTGAGTTACAGAGGCATTTATGTTATAATTGTGATAAAATTATCATTAACTACGGTTAAGGAAAGGGTGCAGGATCATGAAAGCAGGAAAAGGAAACCAGACAGTGGCCGCGGTCTGTATGGTCGCTCTGGGATTTGCCGCCGCCTATGGGGCAGAACCTCTGTACGGTGCCATGAAGAACGCCGGCAAGGGTACAGCCGTGGACCTTTCGGGCACCGCTGCCCAGGCATACCAGGTGGAGAGCGTATGGCAGCAGTCCGACGGCGGCTATCTGGTACATGCCTATGCAGACGGATTTCAGAGCCAGATCCAGATGGAAGTGCTGTTTGACGGGACAGGAGAACAGATCCTGAGGGCAGCAGTGGTGTCTCAGGCAGATACAGAGGGAATCGGAAGCCAGATCACCGGGGAGGACTTTGCAGCCCGGTTTGAGAACGTGAAGGCGCCGGTGCAGGTGAAAGACATGGAGGTCAAATCTCCGGTGTCCGCTGCCGTGACCGGCCCGGCTGGGGGGGAAACGGCAGGAGTCCGGGAGACAGAGAGCATGCCTGAGTGGGACCCGAAAGACAAGTCGGCCGAGGCCAGGGCAGCCCGGGCTCTCTATGATGCCGGGATGCTTGACACTGCGCTGGAGGACCGGCCTCACGTGATGGCGGTAGCGGATCTGTCTGTGGAGGATCAGGCAGTGGCCCATCTGGGGCAGGCAGGACTTCTGGACCGGCCCATGGCCTATCAGGCGGAAGAGCTCTTTGCGGCTGCGGTCACATGTACTCCGATCGACGGAGTGGCTGGAGCCACCATCTCCTCCAAAGGGGCAGCCACGGCAGTGAACAACGCTTACTTTTTCATCAACGAAGAACTGAAGTAGATCTCTTTCTCTGTTTGTGCCGGTCTACCAGCCAGCAGACGGCTATGCTCAGTTCCAAAAGCCCGGTCATGGGGACAGCCAGCAGTACCTGAGACACCACGTCAGGCGGAGTGACGATGGCCGCGATGATGAAGATGAGAAGGATACACACTCCGTGCCACCGGCGCAGAGTGGCAGGCTTCAACAGCTCCAGACCGGATAAGAGGAACACGGCCACCGGCAGCTCAAAGGCGGCACCGAAGCTTAAGAGCATAGTGGTACAGAAAGAGACATAGCTTTCGATGGAGACCATGGGAGCGATCTCCTCCAGAGCGATACGGCTGAAGAACTGGAGGATAATGGGCAGCACTACATAGTAACAGAACAGGGCTCCGGCCAGGAAAAACGCAAGGCCGAAGAAGAAGGAGATCAGCACATAGAACTGTTCCTTCTTCAGCAGCCCCTTGGATATGAACAGCCAGATCTGAAGAGCCGATATGGGGAAGCAGATAACGACGGCGCAGATCAGCGCCAGCTTCACATATACCATAAACAGCTCCGACGGTGAGATATACACCAGGTTCATGCCGGGATTCAGGCTGATGAACAGCTGGATCAGGCCGGCCATGTACTCATAGCAGATC
This sequence comes from uncultured Hungatella sp., assembly GCA_910586845.1. GTDB lineage: Bacteria > Bacillota > Clostridia > Lachnospirales > Lachnospiraceae > UBA3402. Next base: position 14,850 of record CAJUJV010000031.1, on the reverse strand, counting down.
AGCGCACCGGCCAGATTGACTGCCAGTATGATGATCAGGCGTTTCCGGAGCTCTGCCAGATGTTCTACCAGAGTTCCGGTCTTTTGAGAAGGCTTCATGGCTTATGCTCCTTACGCCTGCTTGCTGTCGCCGTCAGGTTTGGTGTCCTTCATCACGTTGTTCAGCTCGTCGTCCACGGCCCGGGTGCCTTTCTTGAATTCCTGGATGGCCTCTCCCAGGGAACGGCCGATCTGGGGAAGCTTGGAAGGTCCGAAGATCACCAGGGCGATGATGAGGATCAGAATCAGTTCAACAGGGCCTAATCGTCCAAACATAGTTATTCTCCTTTGCTGATGTGAAATAATAGTTTAATTATAAAACGTGTCAGGGGGAAAAGCAACAAAAAATAATCTAAGGAGTGAAGAACAATGTCAGATCAGAAAAAAACCAGTCTTCTGGAACGCCAGATGACCAGAAGGCAGTTCCTGAAGATTTCAGGAAAAAGTATTGCAGGGCTGACGGTTTCCGCCACCATGCTTTCGCTCTTCGGCTGTACCCAGCAGCAGGTAGACCAGGGAGAAGTGGTCACCTGGGCCATGCCCCAGGGACTTCTGGTGGTCAATGCCGCCAAGTGTACCGGCTGCCAGAGATGTGAGATCAACTGTACTCTGACCAACGACGGGGTGTGCTCCACCTATATCTCCAGAGTCAAGATCGGACGGAATCTCCATATCCACGGCAAAGACGGCCTGCTGAACAGGAATTTTGTCTACTTCCCCGACACCTGCCGTCAGTGTAAGGATCCTGCCTGCGGCAACGCCTGTCCTCAGAAAGCCATCTTCGCCGACGACAGAGGCGTGAAAAAAGTGGATCCGGACAAATGTATCGGCTGCGGGGCCTGTGTGGAGGCCTGCCCGTGGCATATGCCGACCGTGAATCCGGAGACCAGTAAATCCAGCAAATGTATTGCCTGCGGAGCCTGCGTGGCAGGATGTCCCAGCGGAGCGCTTCAGATCGTGCCCTGGGATGACGTGACCGCAGCCGCACAGGAAATCGTATAAGGGAGGAACAGAACATGGCAGTTTATGGATGGATGGGTAAGCTTCTCAGAGTCAATCTGACTACGGGAGCCATTACCACAGAAGATACCACACAGTACCAGAAATATATCGGCGGTATGGGATTCGGATACAGGATCATCTACAACGAGGTGCCCCTGGAGACCCACCCCTACGATGAGGCCTCCAAGTTTGTCATGGCCGTAGGCCCCCTGACCGGCTCAGGAGTTCCCTGCTCCGGCCGTATGAACATCTCGTTTCTGTCTTCCTGGAGCAAGGGCAACTCCATACTGGATGCCCACATGGGAGGACACATCGGTCCTCAGCTGAAATATGCAGGATACGACGCCGTGGTGGTGGAGGGCAAGTCCCCCACGCCCGTATACTTAAAGATTGAGGACGATAAGGTGTCCATCGAGGATGCCTCCCACATCTGGGGTAAGGGAACCTTCGAGTCCAACAGGATCATGACCCTGGAGTGCGGCAGAGAATTTGACACCGCGGCCATTGGTCAGGCAGGAGAGCATCTGGTCAATTATTCCACATTAAATACTTCCTTCGGCAACTCCGGCGGAGCCGGCATCGGAGCCATCATGGGAAGCAAGAACCTGAAGGGAGTGGCTATTCACGGCACGGGTTCCGTGAAGGTGGCGGATGTGGCCAAACTCCAGGAGCTGAACAACTACATGCTCCGGGACCTTATCGGCGCCAACAACAACCACAACGTTCCCGCCGTTCCCCAGAGCTGGGCAGAGTACTCATCCGTAAGCGGCAAGAACAGATGGTCCGGCGCTCCGGGGCGGGCGTGGGAGAAAGCTCCCGGCGGTCCCATCGATACCGGCGAGCAGCCCTGCGGCGACATCAACAAGATCGCTTACCGCTGCTTAAAAGGCGTGTTTGACTACGGTGAGGTTGCGGCCCATTACATTGTAAAACAGGGCGGCTGCTCTTCCTGTCCTATCCGCTGCTACACCGAGTATGAGATGGATCCTCTGGCAGAGTATGACCTTCCGGTCAATACATCCAACACCTGTATGCCGGTGCTGTACGGGACGGATTTCTATCCCGACGGAGTCAAAGACTTTAAGTACGAGGGAGATGCCAGGGTGGTCATCAACGGCGCCAGCTCCCACGCTCAGGATGATCTGGGGCTCTGGTGCAACTACGGAAATCTCTATCGGGAATTCAAGTGGCTGTGCACCAGCGGCAGGATCCATGAGTTTATTCCCGATGAGGAGTACAACAGCATCCCCTGGCAGTGGCAGAAAGACGGAGATCCCCGGTTTGTGGTGGAGATCATGCGCCGCATCGCCTACAAGGAGGGTGAGCTGGCAGTTCTTGGAGAAGGCACTCTGGCAGTGATGGAGAAGTGGAATCTGGGCAAAGAGTGGATGGATATGGTGTCGGCCAGCAATCAGAACGTCACCTACAACGGATATCCCAAACATCACGGCGCGGAGGATTCCGCACAGATCGGTCAGCTGTTCAATCTGATGTACAACCGCGACTGTATGATTCACCATCTGACCAATGTGGCTCAGTCCGGAGCACCTTATGAGGTATCCAAGTCCGTCATGGAGGGCTTCTTCGGAAAAGGCTGTTTTGATGCCCAGAAGAAATATACCCCCATCAATGCCAATAAGATCAAGGTGGCCAAGTGGGCCTTTAACGGCAAACAGATTCACGACAGCGCCACGGTCTGCAACTGGATGTGGCCCATGACCCAGTCCCCTTCCAAGGAGAGAAACTATGCGGGAGATCTGGACCTGGAGTCCAAGTTCATGAGCGCCGTCACAGGCATCGACTACACCAGAGAGAGCCTGGAGTTTGACGCAGAGAGGATATCCAACATGCTCCGTGTCATGACGGCTATCTCCTTCAATATCCACTTCGGCAGCAAGAACCTGAGAGAAGACCACGATGCCATCCCGGCATGGATCTTCGACAAGGAGCCGGATTTCCAGCCTTTTGAGGAGGGAACCATCAAGATGGACCGGGATGATATGGAGAAGGCAAAGGATATGTTCTATGAGGCCATGGGCTGGGATGTGAAGACGGGAATCCCGACCAGAGCCACTCTGGAAAAATTTGAGCTGGGAGATATGGCAGACGATCTGGCCAAGAGAGGGATCCTTCCCCGGTAACATTCAGATATACTTCGGCATATACGCCGTCAGGCGCGCGTCATGCTCTGCATGGCGCGCGCTTTAGAAATCTCAGATGAAAGGATAGGTGGGAGATATGCTGTTTGGAAGAAGAAAGCCTGGTTTTGTCCAGGTGGAGGAGCAAAAAGATCCGGAGACGGCGGGCCGCGGACCTGAGGAGACAGGCGGGGCAGAAGAAACAGAGGTCCAAAAAGAGACCGGCGACAGAGCCGGAAAGCCGGAGCTCATGTCCTACCTGGAATCCCTGCCTGACGTAGAAGATCCTTTTCCTGCCCGGGAAGAGGCGGAGGAAGAGCCGGAGGAGAGAACCCCGGCCCAGGAGCTGGCAGATTATATCAGGCTCCGCTCGGCGGGAGCTCAGATCACGGCCAGGTCGGCCTTGGCGAAAGAGATCGAGGATTTTGATTCCCGGCTAGAGGCCCTTGTGCAGGACGAGACCTGCAAAGATATTGCCAGCACCCAGGGGAACAAAGATGTGTACTACTATTCCAGGCTGAATATGAGCGACAACTATGCCATGATCGCCGCACTGGTGGAGGAGAAAGACCTGGCCAGGACCATTGCGAAGATGGTGCGGTTCAACTGTAAGACCTATCCGCTGCCCACGCCCATTACCTATTTTGAGCGCCATCCCTATTATGCCAGCATTCCTCAGATCGAGAGAGCCCTGGACGTGATCGCCAGAGAACCGGAATATGAGGATATTCAGGTCTTTACCAACAGCGAAGGAGTGCGGTATTTCTACGCCGAGGGAATCATGAGCCGGAAATATGCCAGGGCCCTGGCGGAAACGGAGGAATTTACGGACTGATGGAGCGGACAGGAATCGAACTGGAAGAGGCGGTGGAGCTGATTACCGCACAGATCCACAGGATCACGGACACGGAGACGGTCAGTCTGCCGGAGGCGGCAGGAAGGGTTCTGGCAGAGGACTGCTATTCGGAAATGGACAACCCGCCCTTTGACCGCTCCCCGCTGGACGGTTATGCCTTTTGCAGCCGGGATGTGGCAGAAGCCGGGGAAGGGTCTCCCGTAAAACTGATGGTTACGGAAGTCCTGTATGCGGGGAGCTGGTACAAAGGACCGGTGGAGCAGGGACAGGCGGTGAGGATCATGACGGGAGCCCCTGTCCCGCCGGGAGCCGACTGTGTGATCCGCCAGGAGGAGGTTCGGACAGAGGAAGGCAGCCCCGGCCATGTGTTCATCCCTCACCCCATGAAGGCTTTTGAAAATTACTGTTTTCAGGGAGAGGACATTAAAAAAGGGACCCGGATCCTGGAAAAAGGCACTTTTATAGGCTGCCTGGAACAGGGAATCCTGGCATCAGTGGGTATCACCCGGGTACCGGTGTACAGAAAACCCAGGATCGCCTTTTATGTGGCGGGAGACGAGCTGTGTCAGGCCGGGGAAAAACTGGCTCCCGGCAAGATCTACGATGCCAACTGCTGGATCCTGTCAGGCCGCCTGAGAGATCTGGGATATGCCCCCTGGGTCAGCAGGATGATGGGGGATGATCCGGAGGCCGTAGCCGCGGAGATCCGGGAGGTCATAGACCAGGCGGATCTGATCGTAACCACAGGAGGAGTGTCGGTGGGGGACAAGGATATTTTCCACCAGGTCCTCCCCCTCCTGGGAGCCGAAAGACTGTTCTGGCGGGTGAAGATGAAGCCGGGCACGCCGGCCATGTTTGCCGTGTTCCGGGGAAAACCCATGATCCATCTCTCCGGCAATCCCTTTGCCGCCGCCGCTACCCTGGAGCTTCTGGTCAGACCCGCTCTCAAATGCCTTACTGGCGATGAGAACCTGTCTCTGAGAAGAGTGAAGGCCGTTCTGGCCGCTCCTTTTAAAAAATCCGGAGGCCGCCGTTTTGTCCGGGGCCGCCTGGAGGATAGGATCGTGACACTGCCGCCTGCGGAAAAACACGCTTCCGGCATGCTCTTTTCCATGAGAGGATGCAACTGTCTGGCTGAAATCCCGGCTTCTCAGGTTCCCATGGAGGCAGGAGAGAAGGTGGACGTGATCCTATTGTGATCTCTCCTGGGATTTCCGCAGGAAAACACTTGCAAAATCGAAATTTTCATGTACAATAGGAGTGACATTTTCACAAAACCTGTGAATATTGGGAATAGGAAATTTAATTCAGAAAGGTGAAAGCAATGATCAGTGCAAACAATGTAACTCTGCGTGTAGGCAAGAAAGCATTATTTGAAGATGTGAACATCAAGTTTACGGAAGGTAACTGCTATGGCCTCATCGGAGCCAACGGCGCCGGCAAGTCTACATTTTTAAAGATTTTGTCAGGTCAGCTGGATTCCACCACAGGGGACGTAGTGATCACTCCCGGCCAGCGTCTGTCCTTTTTGCAGCAGGACCATTTTAAATACGTAATCATGGGCAATCCCCGGCTGTATCAGGTGATGAAAGAAAAAGATGCCATCTACATGAAAGAAGATTTCAGCGACGAGGACGGGATCCGGGCAGCGGACCTGGAAGCGGAATTTGCGGAGATGAACGGATGGGAGGCAGAGTCCGACGCGGCAAACCTGCTCAACGGTCTGGGGGTGGAAACGGAGCATCATTACACGCTGATGAAGGACCTGACAGGATCCCTGAAGGTGAAGGTGCTGCTGGCTCAGGCCCTCTTCGGCAATCCGGATATTCTGCTTCTGGATGAGCCTACCAACCATCTGGACCTGGATGCCATCGCGTGGCTGGAGGAATTTCTCATCGGATTTGAGAATACGGTCATTGTAGTGTCCCACGACCGGTATTTTCTCAACAAAGTATGTACCCACACGGCGGATATCGATTACGGCAAGATCCAGCTGTATGCCGGAAACTATGATTTCTGGTACGAGTCCAGCCAGCTGATGGTCCGCCAGATGAAGGAGGCCAACAGGAAAAAGGAAGAGAAGATCAAGGAACTGCAGGAATTTATCCAGCGCTTCTCCGCCAATGCCTCCAAATCCAAGCAGGCTACTTCCAGAAAGCGGGCCCTGGAGAAGATCGAGCTGGATGACATCAAGCCTTCCAGCAGAAAATATCCCTACATCGATTTCCGGCCCTTCCGGGAGATCGGTAATGAAGTCCTGACGGTACAGAATCTGTCCAAGACCATCGACGGCGTCAAGGTTCTGGACAATATCTCCTTTATCCTGAACCGGGAGGACAAGGTAGCTCTCGTGGGTCCCAACGAGCATGCCAAGACGGTTCTTTTCAAGATACTGGCAGGGGAGATGGAGCCGGATGAGGGAAGCTATAAATGGGGGCTGACGACTACCCAGTCGTATTTCCCCAAGGACAACTCGGCTGAATTTGCCAGCGACGACACTATTGTGGACTGGCTGACCCAGTATTCTCCCGAGAAAGACGCCACCTATGTCCGGGGCTTCCTGGGAAGGATGCTCTTTGCCGGAGAGGACGGAGTGAAGAAGCTCAGAGTTCTGTCCGGAGGAGAGAAGGTCCGCTGTATGCTGTCCAAGCTGATGATCTCCGGCGCCAACGTGCTGATGCTGGATGAGCCTACGGACCATCTGGACATGGAGGCCATCACGGCCCTGAACAACGGCCTGATGAAGTTCCCCGGAGTTCTGATCTTTTCGTCCAGAGACCATCAGATCGTCCAGACCACGGCCAACCGTATCATGGAGATCGTAAACGGCCAGCTTATCGACAAGATCACCACTTATGACGAGTATCTGGAGAACGACGAGATGGCAAGAAAGAGACAGGTATTTACCATTGAGGTGAAGGAAGAGGAAGAGATAGAGGCATAAATAAAATGCATGGAGACAGCCGCCGGACGTTTCCGTAAAAAACTCCTTTTTGATAAGAATTGTCATAATGACTTCTTTCAAAAAGGAGTTTTTTCAGAAATACAGACGGTCAGTCCTCTTTATCTGACGTTTTGTCGGATTTTTTGCCGCGGATTTTTCCTGACGACTTTGCCTTGCGTATTGAACTGAAAATGATGTATGCCGCCAGCGAATAAAATGCCACATTGGTAACCAGTTTAAATAAATCGTACATCTCCTGCTTCATGCTTTCCCTCCTGTGAAAACCTGTGATTCTCCCGTCTGCGACGGGTCCCCTGTTACAACAAGTATCAGTATATCAGAAGTTTAAGCGGGTGTAAACTATTCTTTCGACCCTTTCAGATACTCTCCTGCATCCTTAAAGAAGCTGGCTACGATGAGGATAATGATAAGCCCTACGGGGAAGGCGGCGATGATGGACACGGACTGCAGATTGGCCATGGAGCTGTCGGAGAAGATCAGGACCATGGGCAGCAGCATCAGCAGTACGGCCCAGAACAGTTTCACGTTCTTGTGAGGCTCCGCTCCGTCCGGAAGTTCTTTGTAGGAGTAGGTGGCAGCCACCATGGTCAGGGCATCAAAGGAAGTGGCGTAGAAGGCTACCATGGTCACTGCCAGCAGGATCAGGCCTGCCTGAGACAGGGGCAGGTTTTTCATGACGGCCATGATGACCTGATACAGGTCTCCCGTTCCGGCATACAGTCCCATGAGATCCAGCTTTCCGGTCATCTGCAGGTTCAGCCCGTAATTTCCCAGTATGATAAAAGAAGTAAAAGTTCCCGACAATCCGTAAAAGTATCCTCCCAGGATAGTCTGACGGATGGTCCGGCCTCTGCTGATGGAGCCGATAAAGAAAGGAGTGGCCACGCACCACACCATCCAGTAGGCCCAGTAGAAAATCGTCCAGTTCTGCGGAAAGGAGGAAGTCCTCAGAGAATCGGTCCAGGTAGACAGAGTGATAAAATTCTGAGTCAGGTTTCCCAGAGCGGTGAGACCGGTCTCTATGGTATAGCGCATCTGCCCTCCCCCTATGAGCACATAGGCCAGAAGAGCAAAGAACAGATAAGAGCAGGAGGCTGCCAGCTTTGCCACGCCTTTCATGCCGAAATAGACGGTGACCGTGTAGGTGACGCAGATGACCGCCAGGATCAGTATGGTGAGAAAATGGTTCTGGGTCAGACCGAACACATGGCTGACGGCAGAGGACAGCAGAGGGGTGGCCAGAGAAAAAGTGGTGGCAGTCCCTGCCAGGAGAGCGAATACGGCAGTCAGGTCGATAAGCTTTCCGGGAATGCCGTCTACATGGTTTCCCAGAAGAGGACGGCAGGCCTCGGAATATTTCTGTTTGCTGCGCCTGCGCACATGGAGCATAAAACCGAAGGCCACGGCCAGAGTCACGTAGAAGCTCCAGGGGATAGGTCCCCAGTGAAACAGGGCGTAGGTGGGAGCCCAGTCCTGAATCTCTCCCATCTGTGAGATCCTGGGCTCTCCTGCGTAGAGGATCCATTCGCACAGGGAGTAGAACAGGATGTCAGCGGCCAGTCCGGCTGTAAACATCATGGAACCCCACTGGAAAGAAGAATACTGAGGTTTTTTTTCATCTCCCAGAACGATGGAGCCGTAGGGGGAGAAAGCGATGTAGAGGGAGCAGAGAAAGATCCCCAGCCCCATGAGGAGGTAGCAGCTTCCAAGCTCATCCCCCAGAAAATACCGGATGGACGCCAGGACGCTGCCGGAACCTTCCGGATCAATAAAAAACACGGTGCATAAAAGAAGGATGCAGATAAAAGGGATCAAAGTAGTAACAAGATCCAGCTGGCGGACCGGCTGTCTGCTGTTGTTATTGGGTCGGATATCCATAAATAGCCTCCATATGTTCAAAAAATATAAAAATTTTGTTATATTGAACATATTACCACCGGAAGCAGGATTTGACAAGGGGAAAAGTATGAAGATTTTATGACTTTTTATAAAAACCCCTACAAAAATAAAAAGTTTTCCTATATAATACAGGGGTCGTTAAGAAGAAGGAGGAAGATTGCTATGAAACGATGGATTTTATTGCTGGCTGCCATCTGTCTGCTGTGCAGCGGCTGTACTAAGAGCAACATTGTTCCCGACGGGGGACAGAATAACGGAGAAGGAGACGTGCCTCCGTCAGCAGACGGGATTGTGTGGGAGCAGCTGTGGGAGGATTTTGACGAGATCTACGCGGACACGGATGCCTATCCCTTTATTGAGACGGTCAACGCGGGTGTATACGACGAAGATAATTTTATCAGGTTTTATCTTCTGCTGAATACCACCATCTCAGGGGAAGAGGCGGCCGAGTACGCCACCGAGGTGATCAAGGGATTTAATGACCTGATCTGGGAGCAGAATCACGACTATGCCCGTTCCACGGAGGATTCCTACGGCGGATATGTGAGCAGATACAATATCTACGTCATGGTAGGGCCTGATGACGTAAAGGACAATAGAGAAACCTGGATCCTGGAAGATACCATCCCTGCTGGAGAGTACCGTCCGGTCAGCCCGGGAGGAGAAGAGGAGACATCGGCAGAGTCTTAGAACATAACCGAAACCTCCCGGTTCCCCTCCCGGGATGCCCTATCCCACATCCAGGCCGCTGTGGTAGGAATAATTGCCCAGCTCCTGTATGAGAGAAGAGTAATCTCTTTCGGCGGCAGGCCTCCGGTCGGTCAGCAGCTGATTCATCATATAGTAGATGGTCCTGCATTTGGACAGGCACTGCCGGAACAGCTCCGGGAAGGACTGGGTGGAAGCCATCTGCCGGTTCCAGGGATTGCACCAGATCTGATGATCCAGATTCAGACTCCACCGCGGGTTGGCCACATGGTCTGTGACCAGTTTCCTGGAAGCCACAGGATTTTTCAGAAAAATGGATTCGAAAAATTCGATGCTGCTGCGTTTTTTCCCCGAGGGGTCGGAAAGGGTACGGCAGCCGAAGCGGAGGGCCAGGATGGACTGATGGACGACCCTGGCGGATACCTGGAAATTATTCCGGTAGGTGATGGGATAATAGGTTTCATTAATACAATCGGACAGAAGACGGGATAGGAACTGAGTTTCCTGACCGTTGAGACAGATTGTGGCCGCCTGGTTAAATTCCGACGGCTTTTTCTTTTTGTACTTGCGGAGCAGAAGGGCATCAATGTCGTTTTCCAGCTCTGCGTGGAGTCCGTGATGCTGACTGCTGGGGTTGTTGATATCATAGTGGATCCGGCCGTATACATAGGGGTGACAGATGGAATCGCCGATGTAATGGCACAGGTATCCGCAGAAATAGGCCAGGGCCTGTTCCCGCTGCTGATTCGAAGTGATCTGCGACATCTGTTTTAAGTAAACCTGAAAAAAGAGACTGACATGATGTTCATGCATGTAAGAACCTACATTGCGGTAATCCCGGTGGCGGAGAATGGGGATGTTGTAGAAAAACATGTCCGGTCCCTGGAGTCCCAGCTGGTAGAGCCAGCGGTATTTGGAGATAATATGTTTTAGCTGGTTGGAAGGGAGGTCGTTGTAGGCCTTCATTCCCAAAATGTAGTGAGTAGTAAATCCGGGCATATGGCACCTCCGTGTGATGGTTTCATTGTGAACCTGCATGCGCCCGGCGGGCGGGTGTATCACCTCACATGAAAGTTTGGCGGGCGCACTGGGCATACCTGAATTCATGCCGCCTTCGGCGGCGGACTTTCATAGTAAACAGTATACCATTTTTTCAGTCAGGTTGAAAGGGTCTGTGAATAAAATTGCCTTCCCGTGAATACAAGGTAAAAAAGAACTATTGGAGCTGCTATGATCCATCAGATTCACAGCCTTGTGTGGGGGCCCGGACTTCTGACCCTCCTGCTTTTTACAGGCCTGTTCTTTACAGTAAGATCAGGGGGATTTCAGTTTCGCGGATTTCTGGTATGGTGGCGTTTTACCGTGGGAAGTCTTTTCGCAGGGCAGGATGAGGGCGCTTCCCCCCGGGATCATTCTGTCAGCAGGTTTCAGGCCGCCTGTACGGCTCTGGCAGCCACCATCGGTACCGGCAATATCGCCGGAGTGGCCGCGGCCCTGACTGCCGGAGGGCCGGGGGCCATTTTCTGGATGTGGGTCTCTGCAGCCCTGGGCATGATGACCGCCTATGCGGAGACCAGCCTTGGAATCCTATACCGTTATCGGGATTCTGAGGGGAGGTGGATCGGAGGTCCCATGGTTTATCTGTCCAGGGGACTGAGCAGGCCGGGGCTCAGTCTTTTTTACGGGGTCCTGTGTCTTCTGGCCTCCCTGGGTATGGGCAGTATGGTCCAGTCCAATTCCGCGGCTCAGACCCTCCGGTATCTGACCGGGATTCCGCCTGTCCCCTGTGCCGTCGTCATCACGGCTCTGGTAGTCTTCGTGGCATGGGGAGGCTCTGCCAGGGTGGCCGGTGTGGCAGAGAGGCTTATGCCCGTATCCGCCGGGGTCTATGTGCTGTTTTCCGCAGCGGTGCTGATCCGGTATCACAGCCGGGTGCTGCCTGCTTTTGAGGAGATCTTCCGCTGTGCACTTTTGCCCCGGGCCGTGCTGGGGGGAGCCGGAGGATACGGGATCGCGAGAAGCTTCCGGTTCGGCATCGCCAGGGGAGTCTTCTCCAACGAAGCAGGGCTGGGAAGCCTGGCAGGCCTCCACAGCGCCACAGATCACACTACGCCGGAAGAACAGGGGATGTGGGCCATGTTCGAAGTGTTTTTTGACACTATCCTGGTCTGTACCCTGACGGCCCTGGTCATCCTCTGCATCACGGGAGGCAGCGGCGGACTGGCAGCCTGCAGATGGGACGGCGCCGTGCTGACGGCTTACTGTTTTCAGGAAGCTCTGGGAATGGCAGGGCAGTATCTGGTGTCCGGCTCCATGATCGTCTTCGCCTTCGCCACCATGATCGCCTGGTACTACCTGGGAAGACAGACTCTGGAAGCCGTTCTGAAACAGTTACAGCGGTGGCTGACGGTTTCGGAAGAGACCGGGAATATGATCCGGAAAGCCTATCTGATCTGCTATGGATATGCGGTTTTTTTAGGCTGTGTCAGCAGTCTGACAGCGGTCTGGGAACTGTCGGATATCTGGAACGGTCTTATGGCGTTTCCCAACATTGCGGCTCTCCTGGTCCTCCATAAAAAGATTCACTGGCCTCATCCTTGACAGAAGAGGAGTCTGTAGAATATACTTGTCCCTGAAAGGAGTTTAACAGCTATGAAGTATGTATGGCTTATTGCCGGTTTTGCGCTGCTGATCAAAGGCGCCGATTTTTTTGTGGAGGGAAGTTCTGCGGCAGCCAGACTTCTGAGAGTGCCTCCGGTTATCATCGGACTGACCATCGTGGCTTTCGGGAC
>CAJUJV010000031.1:0-2429 GCA_910586845.1 uncultured Hungatella sp. | reverse complement strand
GCCCGAGCTGGCTGTCAGTCTGTCCGCTTCCCTGGCGGGAAATAATGACATCGCCGTGGGAAACGTGATCGGATCCAACATCTTTAATCTTCTGGTGGTCACGGGAGCCTGCGGCGTGGTGGCGCCTGTACTGGTAGACAAGAAGATTCTCTATGGAGACTATATCTTCAGTGTCTTTGCGGCAGCGGTAATGCTGGTCTTATTTGTAAGGGACAGGAATTTAAGCCGCCTGGATGGCTGTGTTCTTCTGCTGATCTTCGGGTATTTTCTGTTCCGGATGGTAAAGAATACTCTGGCTAGCAGGGCGGCGGGAGGACATGAGGAAGAGGAGGAGAAAAAAATATCCCCTCTTAAAAGCCTGATCTTTATGATCGGAGGTCTGTCCGCCATCGTGTGGGGAGGCAATCTGGTAGTGGACAATGCCAGCCTGATCGCCGCCTCCTTCGGACTGAGCCAGACTCTCATCGGACTGACAGTAGTGGCTTTCGGTACCTCGCTGCCGGAGCTGGTGACTTCCGTGGTGGCTTCCGCCAAAGGAGAGAACAGCCTGGCGCTGGGAAATGTGATCGGATCCAATATCTTCAATATCCTTTTTGTGCTGGCGGCTTCTGCGGCTATCAGTCCCATGAAGGTGGATGGCCTGGCGGTATTTGACGGCATCTTTCTCATCCTGTCCAGCTGCCTGGTGTGGTATTTTGCCAGGACAAAGATGACGCTGACAAGAAAAGAAGGACTCATAATGCTGGGGCTGTATGCGGTTTATACGGGATATATCATTGTGAGATGAAACAAAAAGCCGATGCTGATTATGGGGAACAGCATCGGCCTTTTGCTTTTATTAAGGGATAAAAGGGAGGAGAGCTGATAAATTTCTTTACCAGCTCGAGTATTATGAAAAAAATCTTATAAGCACCTTTTGCATTGGCGTATCAACATCTGTTGTTGATGGTTATAGTATATGTAAGAATCATGAAGAAACCATGATAATTGTGTAAAAGGTTTTTGAATGATTTTTGAATAAAATATGAACGATTTATCTGCATTCCAGCACGTTCTTGTAGAACAGGTCCATCTCATCCTGAGTGTCAAAAACGGCTACATACATCTGATTTCCCATGGCTCCGGAAAGGACGTCAGGGATTCTCTCAACCATCTTCATTTTGCCGCCGTACTGCTCCATGATATCATCATGGCTCATGACAAAATCCTTACCGTCTCTCAGGCCGGCAAAGGCGCAGAAGGCATGTTTGCCTACAGGTACGGTGGAATGGCCGAAAGCGATCATATCGGCCCAGATCTTGTACACGTTGGTGCTGAGGGCAAAATTGATCATGTCAGGTGTAAAGCCGCCGCAGGGACGCATGTTGACCTCCAGGGCGATGATCTGTCCCTTTTTGCCCAGCCCCTTGTGGTCTTTGAGAAGGCGGAAGAACTCAAAGTGGACAAAACGGCTTCTGACGCCGAAGCTCTTTACCGTAGCCCGGCCGGCCTGGCGGGTGTCCTCAGCCAGATCTTTTACAATATAATAAATAGAGTTGTCAAGGTTGTTGACAATGTCCATGATGGAGTTGGGAGTTACATTGCCGGTTTCGAAAACAGGCTCTCCGCTGGCATCGATAATGGCATCGTAGGAATTCACCTCGGCATCGACAAACTCTTCCATGATGTAGGAGATATCGGGTTCTTTCTGTTCCAGGAAGGTTTCCAGTTCTTTTTTGCTGGAGATCTTATAAGTGTGGGAAGCGCCTACGCCGTTGTCCGGTTTGGTGATAACCGGGTAATGGACTTTTTTGATAAATGCCAGACAGCCTTCAAGGTCGTCTACCATATGGTGACGGGCAACAGGGATTCCGGCCTGTATGTAATACTCCTTCATCCGGGATTTGAATTTGATGCGGGGAATATCTTCGGTCTGGAATCCGCTGGTAATGTGGAAATCTGTCCTTAGTTTGGCATCCCGCTCCAGCCAGTATTCGTTGTTGGACTCCAGCCAGTCTATGCGCCCGTGCTTGAAGATGAAAAAGGCCACGGCCCGGTAGACTTCATCTTCGTTTTCCAGGCTGCTTACCTTGTAGTATTCGTTCAGGCTGCCTTTCAGGTCATCGGTCAGCTCCTCATAAGGCTGGTCTCCGATGCCGAGCACGTTCATGCCGTTGTTTTTCAGTTCCCGGCAGAACTGCCAGTAATTTGTGGGAAAATTAGGCGAGATAAACACAAAATTTTTCATAGCTCTTTTTCCTTCCTTTGTAATTATTCTAACAGATAGGGAACAAAATAGGTTACCTGTTTGTACCACCAGGGCCAGTCGTGGGCACAGTCATACCCCCAGTAATCTACCCACAGATGGATCCCCTTGCTCTCCAGAATCGAGTGGAGCTGTCTGGTGGAATCGGGGATCTCCTATGGCCCCTGCCCCACACAGATGACGG
>CAJUJV010000030.1:33496-41339 GCA_910586845.1 uncultured Hungatella sp. | reverse complement strand
TTTGCCTTTGCCGTAACTGCCGCAAAATCACCGGTCTTAGCGCCTTTTGTCAAACTGCTTCCAGTACCTACCGCATAAGCGCCTGCCTTGATCCATTTGTCCACGTTGTCCACATCCACACCGCCGGACGGCATGAACTCGCCCTGGGGAAGGGGGCCCTTGAAGGAGCTGATGGCTGCCGGTCCCACGATGTTGCCGGGGAAGATCTTGATGATGTCGCAGCCGGCTTCCATGGCGGTGATGGCTTCTGTAGGAGTCATGACGCCGGGAAGCATGGGAACTCTGTAGCGGTTGCACAGTCTGATGGTGTCTACGTTCAGGCCCGGGCTCACTACATAGTTGGCGCCTGCCAGGATCACCTGTCTGGCTGTCTCCGGATCAAGAACCGTACCTGCTCCGATGACTACCTTGTCATTGTTCTTGTACTTCTTCACCATGGCTGCGATGAATTCGATGGGGTTGCCCTCGTCCATGGTCATGGTGATCTCGATGAAGTTGATCCCGCCTTCGATGATGGCGTCAACTACTTTCTCGCCCTGCTCCAGATTCTTTGCACGCACAACGGCAACAAGGCAGTCCTCCTTCATTCTTGCTAATACCTGTTCTTTTTTCATGGCTTTTCTCTCCTTTATTATTCGTATATACGAATTGTCTTCGTAAACACGATTCTTATACTAGAATAGTAACCGTTTCCCTCCGGTTTGTCAATAGGGTTTATGATTTTTTTCCCAAAAATCCCAATAATCTGGATACTTCTTCCGCTTTCTGGCAGACCATCCGCCCCAGCGCGTCATAATCTTCCCCCGGTTTATACAGGCTGGACACGCTGATGGCACCCACAACGCTGTTGTCAGATCCGAATACGGGCGCGCCCACACACTCCATATGGTCGTCCATCTCCCGGGCATCCAGGGCATATCCCTGGTCTCTGACCTTCACAAGCTCTGCCTCCAGAGCCTTCCTGGTCATGATGGTGTTATCTGTTTTTCTGCGGAACGTGATCCTGTTCATCACCTGCTGTCTGGTATCCTCGTCCGTGTAGGCCAGGATCGCCTTCCCCAGAGACGTGCAGTACATAGGGTTCTTGGTACCCACGGTGGCCGTGGTGATAATGGGGTTCTCCGGCTCAAACTTGCAGATATAGACCACCTCATGATCGGACCGCACTCCGAAAAAGACGGTCTTCCCCACGGTCCTGGAAAATGCCTTCAGCTCCGGCTCCAGAACCTCCAGAAAATCCATGTTGTTGGTATAATTGATGCCGATCCTGTAGGCCGTCAGACCGATGGTATAGGTCTGCTTCTGGCCTTTCTCTACATTGGCCATACCCATCTCCACCAGAGTGGTGATGATGTCGTAGGCGCTGGTCTTGGGAAGAGACAGCTGGCTGCATATGTCATCCAGGGTAATCCCTTCCGGGTTCTTGGATACCAGTTTCAGTATCTCAACAGTTCTCTGTGTCGTCCGATTCAGTTTCATCTTTCATGCCTCCCGAAAATGTCCCTGTCCCGCCGGTTTCTGAGGGGGCCTTCTGAATCCTCCCGGCAGACGGCTGCAAAGCCGGCAGTTACAGAGTGACGCCCTGCTTGAAAATGGCCATGTCGTGGAAGCCTGCTTCCTCCGCCTTCACCTTTCTGCCGGAAGCCACCTCCAGAACATAGTCAAACAGTTCCCGAGCCAGTTCCTCCTTGGTCTTGTCCTCCACCATACGGCCCGCATTGAAGTCGATCCAGTTGTCCTTCTTTCCGGCCAGGGCAGAATTGCTGGAGATTTTCACCGTAGGCACCGGAGAGGCAAAGGGAGTCCCCCTGCCTGTGGTGAAGAGTACGATCTGAGCCCCCGATACTGCCAGAGCCGTGGATGCCACCAGGTCATTGCCCGGGGCGCTGAGCAGGTTCAGACCCTTCACCTTCACAGGCTCACCGTAAGACAGGACGCCTTTTACCGGAGCGCTGCCCGACTTCTGGGTACAGCCCAGAGACTTGTCCTCCAGTGTGGAAATTCCGCCCTTTTTGTTGCCCGGAGAGGGATTCTCGTAGATGGTCTGGTTGTGGCTGGTAAAGTAATTCTTAAAGTCATTGATCAGGTTCACCGTCTTGTCAAACAGCTCCTCCGTCTCGCAGCGGTTCATCAGGATGGTCTCGGCGCCGAACATCTCCGGAACCTCTGTCAGGATCGTAGTCCCGCCCTTGGAGATCAGCAGATCGGAAAACGCGCCTACGGTCGGGTTGGCCGTGATCCCGGACAGACCGTCGGATCCGCCGCACTTCATGCCGATGACCAGTTCGCCGGCATCCACAGGTTCTCTGCTGAACCCTTTCGCATAGACTGCCAGCTCTTCCAGCAGGACCATGGCCGTCTCATGCTCATCCTCCACATCCTGGCACTGGAGAAATTTCACC
Organism: uncultured Hungatella sp.; assembly: GCA_910586845.1. Classification (GTDB taxonomy): domain Bacteria; phylum Bacillota; class Clostridia; order Lachnospirales; family Lachnospiraceae; genus UBA3402. The sequence goes on along the minus strand of CAJUJV010000030.1, from coordinate 38,937 downwards.
CGCTGATCGTCGTAATCTCCGATGTACTCCTTGAGCACGGGAATGTTGCTGTTCTCGCAGCCCAGTCCCAGGACGAGGACTCCGCCGGCATTGGGATGATGGATCATGTCTGCCAGCACGGTCCTGGTGTTCTCCTGGTCGTCTCCCATCTGAGAACAGCCGTAAGGATGAGGAAATGCAACCACTTCCTCCAGGCTTCCTCCCACCAGCCTCTGAGCTTCCTTCTCCAGAGCTCTGGCGATGGAGTTGACGCAGCCTACAGTGGGAATGATCCAGATCTCATTGCGCACGCCCACTCTGCCGTCCGTGCGGCGGAATCCCTGAAATGTGGCGCGCTCTGTATCCTCTACATGGGGATGAGCCGGTTCGTACTCATAGGTCAGCAGATCTCCCAGAGCCGTCTTCAGATTGTGCACATGGACCCACCGGCCTTTTTCGATATCTTCCCTGGCAAAGCCGATACGAAATCCGTACTTCACCACTTCCTCCCCTGCCTTTATGGGCTTTAAAGCCACCTTGTGGCCCTGGGGAATCTCTTCCTGCACGGCTACGGAAACGTCTCCGATCTCAAGAGTCTCCCCCTTGGCGATGGGACGCAGGGCAACTGCCACGTTGTCCTCCTGATTAATCCTGATGACATCCTGCATGGTTCTTTTTTCTCCTCGCTTCTTTCTGTCCTGTCCCGGCCGCCCACGGATCCCTCTCCCGGACCCTTCGAATCGAAGACTGCGGATATGGGATATCCTTTTGATAGTATGCCGGAAAATGACGTTTTTACCGCTTCCGCTACAAATTGTAAGCGCTTACATTTATTTTACATAATCATAGCTTTAAAGTCAACTAAAATCTGGAAAGTTTTGAAACTTTCCTATAAAAAACGGACAGGGCAGCATCCTTTTTCCGGATCCTGCTCTGTCCGTTTATTCTGTCTGATCTTTTATTTCAGATTGGAAGCCGCCTGCTCTCCTGCCACGCGCCCGAAGCACACGGACTGAGAGTAGCCGCCTGACTGCCATGTCACCTCGCCGGAGGCATACAGTCCTTCTACCACGCTTCCGTCTTCATAGAGCACCTGTGCATTTTCATTACAGGAAACACCGCCCTTGGTCATGTGGTTGGCTGCCTCGATCCGCACTCCGTAGTAGGGACCTTCTGCATCCAGAGGACGGGACGCTGCTGCTTTGAGGAACTGGTCTTCTGTCCCTGCAGCGGCAGCCTCGTTAAAGTCGGCCACGGTCTGCTCCAGACCTGCTCCGTCGATTCCCAGAGCTTCAGCCAGCTCTGCCAGAGTCTCTCCCTGAGCATAATATCCCAGGCCTACATGTTTGCGGATTCTGTAGAAGGAATCATATCCCGTCTTGTCCGTGATGGAGTAGACGGCGCCGTCAGGCTGAGCCTGGATGGTGGTTCCCAGCTCCAGTCCGCCTGCATTCTCGGAAATGAACCTGGCTCCTTCTTTGTTCACAAGAAGGCTTACGTCGGCTCCGCCTGTCAGATCTCTTCTGGGAACGATGATGTTGGGGAACACCCTCACGTTATCCATCTGCTCCAGCTTAAAGCCGTTTTCTTCAAATACTTTCACGAAGTCTCCGGTAGTTCCCATCTGGTTGGAGGTATTCAGCACTTCAAATCCCGGTGCATACTCAGCCAGCAGTTCCTTGCTGCTGCAGAATCCGCCGGTGGCGATGATGGTGTACTGCGCCCGGATATCATAAGATTCGTTGTTGTTATTCTCCACGCTGACTCCTGCACACCGGCCGTCTTCCATGATCAGATCCACGCCTTTGGTGCCTGTGCGGATCTCGATGTCAAGTTCTCTGGCGCACTCTTCCATGCCTGCCTGGATCACTTCTCCCGCATACTGATCTTCCTTTGCCATATGGTTCATGGCGCCGTAGTTGTAGTCCAGCTCCACGCCCATGTCTCTGAGCCATGCATCCAGAACATTCTCCTGTTCCGCCCATACTTTCACACGCTCCTCGCTGTCTCCGGCCGTGGATTTTGCTTCTATAAAGTTCTCAACCTGGTTCACGGTCCACTTTTCGTTGTTGGCCGCCTTCTGTGCTTCGGAATTGATCAGGTCGTAAAAATTCATATCAAATTTGCCGTTGCCGCTTAAGATGTCCATCTTCTCAATTACCATCACGTGGGCATCCTTGTTGGTCTGTTTGGCCGTAATGGCAGCCGCAAGACCTGACGGGCCTCCGCCTACTACCACGATGTCCGCCGTCACATCATCAAGAGTCGCCGCCTCTTTGACGGGACCTGCGGTGGCCATGGTGATCTTCTCCACTTCCAGGCCTGCCTGAGTCATGGCATCCGCCACTGCCGCCTTCACCGCATAAGATGAAAAGGTTGCCGCTGTGACGCTGTCCACCACCGGAGTGTTGGCCTCCAGGATTCTCTCCCGGATCACCGGGAAAGCACGGTCCATGACCACGTTGGTCTCATGATGATCCCCCAGCTCCAGCTCCGTGATCTTGTCCCCGTCAATGGTCACCTTCAGATTCAGTTCCCCGCCGTAACCGCTGCCTTTTGCATCATAGGTCACAGGTCCTGAGGCCTCTGCCGCTGTAGTCTCAGCCGCGGCAGTAGTAGCCGCCTCTGTGGCAGGGGCTGTGGTGGTCTCCGGAGCCGCCGTGGTGGTCTCATTGGCCGCGGAACCGGAACATGCGGCCAGGCTCAGTGCCGTCGCCGAAGCCGCGATTACATGGAATAACTTTGCCTTTCTCATAATGTCTCCTCCAAGTTGTTTTTCAGGCCGTCCCCTTAAACGGCCCGTACTTCTATTATACCTTCGGCGGCCGTATTGTCAAGAATTTATCACAGGTCGTAATAATAAGGCAGCTTCCCTATTTCCCCGCAGGCCAGCTCTCCGAACTGCTTCTGAAGAGGGCCTAACCTGCTTCCTTTTCTGCTGATCATCACCCTGCAGATCTTAGGGTGAAAGGGCAGGCGGATCTGTGCGATATCATCCGGCAGACGGCTGCAGGGGATGAAACAGTACACATCCTCCAGATACAGAATACTGGTGAAAAGCTCTGTATTATTATCCCCCCTGGCATAGTTTTTCTCTCCCTGAAGCCCCATGACCGGAAGGATATCATCCATGACTCTGGAAACGATCATGGGCAGCCTGGCCACTGACAGTTTCCCTGATTTCAGCAGAGGATATTCTTCTTCCTGTATCATCCCATCCTTCAGATGAAGCTGCTCATAGAGAGAATTGCTCCTGGCCATACACAGCACCAGTTCATAGATAATCTCGGATTTCTCGATCTTCGGTTCAAAATGAACGCCGGGGTGCTTGCTTTTAAAGCTGCGCATAATCCGGCTGAAAACGGCTGCTCCGCTGGAAAGGATCCCGATGCGCAGCCGGTCCTGTCTGGCCGGATACAGCTCCTCATAGAGCCGGTCCCTGTTCATCATCTATGGCGTAGCGGTGTGTCTGTGCGCAAACTTTTTCTTTCCTATGGTGTAGATCTGGCACGGATTTCAACGGAAAACAGCATTCCCGACCAGGTACGCGTACCCCGTCGGAAATGCTGTTTTCGTTTGAATCAGGTATTAACGGATCAGGAAATCCCAGAAATGATCCGGATTCTCCTCCATCCGGTCCAGGATCACAAATTCTTCTTCGGGGATCCGGCCTGCCAGATTCCTCTCGCCGTCATTGGGAATATCCTTTAAGATCACTTCCACCTCACCCCGGTAATGGCCCAGGTTGTCATTGACGACGACCACGTCTCCCCGGTGGAATGTCTTCTGGCCGCAGTCCCGCCAAGGAATAGAGGCTTCCCGGCAATCGAGTCTGGGCATACTGGAACGGATCATGAATTCCGACGCATCCGTCCGCCCCGCGTGATGGTATTCTTTCAGAACTTTCCATTCTGTATCACACAGACCGTCCACAGGATCCAGAACAACGGTGGTCTTGGTCATGTCCACCTGCGACATGGCTTTCAGCTCTTCCTCCGTGGCATAGGCGTTGCCGATGAGGATGTCATCAATGGCCTCTGTGGCCAGCAGATGGCGGACCTGCAGATCTATGGGCAGTCCTCTGTCCGCTTCCATGGTACACAGGCCGTTGTACACGGGCCAGGGACCGTAGGTATCTTTGTTATTGCTGGATATGAAGGCCGCCGTGTGGAGGCCCAGGCCTTTCCATTTCCTGTTAAACCTGTCGAAGACCTGTCTGCTCAGTCCGGTATAGCGCTCCGGCCGGCTGGTGACGCTTCCCCGGAGGAAGGCGTGGTCCGCCCCGTGGCGGATCAGATGGTCAATACTCACGTCGCTGCTGGCGTTGAATTCGATCTTGATCCCCTGGGGATTGCGGGTGATGAGCCGGTCCTCCAGCTCGCCGAAGTTGCCGTCCAGGCGGATGATGTCCAGACCCATATGGGCGAATACGGAAAGATCTCTGGCCGTGGCCCCCAGATGCTTAAACACATGGGGATTGGTATCCGCCGCCACCACAAAACCCAGATCATGGGCCTTTTTCACGAAATCGGAAAACTCTGCGATGATCTCCTCCTTCGGTTTGTTCACTGACAGAAGGCAGGTGAAGATCCGGCTGAACCCGTATCTGGCTGCCAGCTTCATGTACTCATGATCTTTCTCCGGCGTCGAATGTTCCGGATATACGGAAATCCCTAATTTGTGCATATCATCTCTTCCTTTCTACTGCTTGATCATCATGTTTCTGTCTGTTCCTCACCCGGGATCCGGACCTCACTTTTGTCTCCAAGACCGGTTACGTTCAGGTTCCTGGTCACCTTGGCATCATAGGTCTGGGCTTTTAAGATCTCCCGGAAATCCACTCCCGTAGCTTCGGACATGGTATCAAATACCTGCTGCATCACCGTGGCGCCGCTGCCCGACACCTGACCGATACCGCTGCCGCCCTCGCCGCCTCCGTAGATATTCACCTTGTCGATGCTGGAAAGAGGTCTGGCGATTTCCGCCGCCATCTGAGGCATGATATTGACCATCATCTCGATCACGGCCGCATTGTTATACTTGGCGTAGGCTTCCGCCTTCTTCTCCATACCTTCGGCTTCCGCCAGAAGCTTGGCCTGGATAGCTGCCGCCTCCGCGGCGCCCTTGGCCTGGATACCGGCCGCCTCCTGCTCCGCGGCATACCTGGCAGCCGCCGCTCTGGCTTTCATGGCCTCCGCCTCTTTCTCCGCCTGGGCTCTCAGCGCCTCGGCTTCCATCTCCAGCTCATACTTTTTGGCCTCCGCCTCTCTCTGGCGCTTGGACAGATCTGCCGCCGCCTTCTGCTCCACGGCATAGCGGTCTGCATCCGCCTTCTTGTTGATCTCTGCTTCCAGGGCCTGCTGCTGGATAGCCACCTGCTGCTTGCGCAGCTCCGCCTCTCTCTCTGCTTTGGCGATCTGGGCGTTCACCGTAGCGGTCTGGATAGTCTTCTCCTGTTCCTG
>CAJUJV010000030.1:28197-33401 GCA_910586845.1 uncultured Hungatella sp. | reverse complement strand
TTCCTGCCTCTGGATCTCGTATGCCGCATCCGCCTCCGCCTTCTTGGTGTCCGACTCCTTCTGAAGCTCCGCCTTCCGGATGGCAAGCTCATTATTCTTCTGGGCGATCTCCGTCTGAGCCAGAACCCTGGCATCATTGGATGCCTTGTCGGCCTCAGCCTGGGCGATGGCGATGTCCCTGTCGGCCTGGGCCTTGGCGATGGCCGCATCCTTCTTGATCTTGGAAGTGTTGTCCGCTCCCAGGTCTTTAATAAGTCCGTTCTCGTCTGTCACGTTCTGGATATTGCAGGAGAGGATCTCGATGCCCAGCTTATCCATATCTTTGGAAGCCTTGGACATAACCTGATCGGAGAAAGAGTCTCTGTCCGTATTGATCTCCTTTAAAGACAGGGTTCCGATGATCTCACGCATGTTTCCCTGAAGGGAATCCTGCAGGTCCCTGGTGATATCGTTGGGAACCTTGTTGAGGAAGTTCTTGGAAGCCAGCTTGATCCCTTCGTTGGTGAGAGAGATACGGACTTTGGCCACGGCATCTACGTTGACATTGATAAAATCGTTGGTCGGCACCGACTGCTCGGTCTTGATGTCCACGGTCATCTGCCCCAGATACAGCCGGTCCATCCGCTCCAGAAACGGAATCCGGATGCCCGCCCGTCCGATCAGGACCTTGCTCTCTTTCTTCAGGCCCGAAATAATGTACGCCTGATCCGGCGGAGCCTTCACATACCCACAGGCCACGATCAGGATCAGGACAGCAACCACAACGACAGGTACGATCCACGGCATGATCAAATCTATCATATGTTCCCCTCCTTAAGATAAAATTATATAACAATTTTATTTTACGTCAGAATTTATGAAAAATCAACCGAATTAACCCTTGCTTTTTTCTTACAATATCGTTATAATGAAATCAGTTTGTAAGCGCTTACACAACAACAGAGAGGTGATGACTTGAATATTTATGACGTTTCCAGACGGGCAGGCGTCTCCATCGCCACCGTGTCCAGGGTCCTTAACGGCAACCCCAACGTCAGCCAGAAGACCCGCTCCAGAGTCCTGGCAGTCATGGATGAACTGGGATATACACCTAACGTATTTGCCAGGGGCCTGGGCCTGGGCACCATGAAGACCATCGGGATCATGTGCTCCGATTCCTCGGACCCCTACCTTGCCAACGCCATCTACTATCTGGAACGGCAGCTCCGCAGCCACGGATATGATTCCATCCTCTGCTGCACCGGCACCTCCCTTGAGAACAAGCGGACCTGCTTTGAGCTGCTTCTGTCCAAGCGGGTGGATGCCATGATCCTGGCCGGTTCCAAGTTTGTGGAGCTGATCGACAGGGATAACGATTATCTGATCCAGGCCGCCAGAGAGCTTCCGGTGATGCTGGTCAACGGATATCTGGACGCTCCCGGCATCTACAGTACGGTGTGCAACGACTACGAAGCCATGTACCAGGTAACGTCCAGACTCGTGGATTCCGGGAAAAAAGACATCCTTTATCTCTATACCAGCCACTCCTACAGCGGCCTGAACAAGGTCCAGGGATACAAGAATGCTCTGGCGGACAGGGGGCTCCCGGTCCGGAGAGAACTGATCCATCAGTGCGCCAAGGATCTGACAGCCTCCAGACAGCTGATAGAACAGCTGGCGGATTCCGGCCTTTCCTTTGATGCGGTTATGACCTCCGATGATTCCCTGGCTGTAGGCGCGGTGAAATTTGCCTGTTCCAAAAAGATCTCCATACCGGAAGATCTGGCCGTTGTCGGGTACAATAACTCTATCCTCTCCTACTGCACCACCCCGGAGATCTCTTCCGTGGACACCAAGGTGGAGGAATTGTGCACCGCCACGGTGACAACCCTCATGAGTGTGTTCGACGGCAGTCAGGTCCCTTCCAGGACTGTCATTGCCGCGGATTTCATACAAAAAGAAACAACTAATTTTTCATTTTAAGGAGGAAGATTCCAATGAAACAGTTTATGGACAATGATTTTCTGCTCTCTACAGATATGGCCAGGGAACTGTATCACGACTATGCGGCCAAGATGCCCATCCTGGACTATCACTGCCACATCAATCCCCGGGAGATCGCCGAGGACCGGAAGTTTGACAACATCACTCAGGTATGGCTGGGCGGAGATCACTACAAGTGGCGTCAGATGCGCTCCAACGGCGTCGAGGAGAAATACATCACCGGCGATGCCCCTGACAGAGAGAAATTCCAGAAATGGGCCGAGACTCTGGAGAAGCTTATCGGCAACCCTCTGTATCACTGGAGTCATCTGGAGCTTCAGAAGTATTTCGGATACACCGGATATTTAAACGGCGACACTGCCGAGGAAGTCTGGAACCTGTGCAATGAGAAGCTTCATCAGGATTCCATGTCCGTGCGCAACATCATCAGACAGTCCAACGTGACCCTGATCTGCACTACCGACGACCCGGCCGATACTCTGGAATGGCACGAGAAGATTGCCGCCGATGAAACCTTTGACGTACAGGTCCTCCCTGCATGGAGACCGGACAAGGCCATGAATGTGGAGAAACCTGATTTCGCCTCCTACATCGCCGGTCTTTCCAAAGCCAGCGGCGTGGAGATCAGGGATTTTGCCTCCTTAAAAGAGGCTCTGAAAGTCCGTATGGACTATTTCGCGGCCCACGGCTGCTGTGTATCCGACCACGCTCTGGAGTATGTGATGTATGTCCCCGCCGACGAAGCGGAAACAGAGGCCGTCATGGCCAAAGGACTCTCCGGACAGCCTGTGACCAGAGAGGAAGAATTAAAGTACAAGACCGCTTTTATGCTGTTCGTGGCCAGGGAATATAACCGCAGAAACTGGACCATGCAGATCCATTACGGCTGCAAGCGGGACAACAACGCATACATGTATCAGCAGCTGGGAGCCGACACAGGCTATGACTGTATCAACAACTACGCCCCCTCTGCTCAGATGGCGGATTTCCTCAACGCGCTCAGTGCCACTAACGAGATCCCCAAGACGATATTGTACTCCCTCAACCCCAACGACAACGCTTCCATCGGTTCTATCCTGGGCTGCTTCCAGAGCGCAGGCACTGCGGGAAGGATCCAGCAGGGTTCCGCATGGTGGTTCAATGATCACAAGATCGGCATGACCGAGCAGATGACCTCCCTGGCCAATCTGGGCTGTCTGGGCAACTTTATCGGCATGCTGACGGATTCCAGAAGTTTTCTGTCCTACACCAGACATGAGTATTTCCGCAGGATCCTCTGTGATCTCATCGGCGGCTGGGTAGAGAACGGAGAATATCCGGCAGACAGAAAAGCCCTGAAGAAGATCGTGGAAGGTATTTCTTATAATAATGCGGTAGCCTATTTCGGTTTCCGTCTGTAATTCCAGGGGCCTGTTCCTCCGCCCTTTTGGCGGGCAGGCCCTGTGATCTTCATAAAACCTGTCCGCCGCCATATTGACATCCGGTTTTGATTCTGATAAAATATAACAGTAACTGTTATTATTTTTATTGTTTCCAGGGGAGTCCGCATGAAAACATTAAAATACAGCAGGCAGAGGGAGAGTATCAAAACCTGCCTTATGAAACGCAGGGACCACCCTACTGCCGATCATGTATACCTGAGTATCAGGGAAGAATACCCTAATATCAGCCTGGGCACTGTATATCGGAATCTGAATCTTCTGGTAGAACTGGGGGAAGTCCGGAAACTGAGTTTCGGATACGGACCTGACCGGTTTGACGGGGATTTAAACCCTCATTATCATTTTGTATGCCGGTCCTGCGGCGCCATCACCGATCTGCCTCTGGAGCCCTCCGTCCGGCTCAACGAGGAGGCCCAGTGCTGCTGCACCGGCCGCATAGACAGTCATCTGACTTATTTTTACGGCCTCTGCAAAGATTGTCTGAAAAAAAATTCTCATTAAGCCTTGACAAAGGGACATACTTATGATAAAGTCATATCAGTAACAATTACTATTATTGTTATTTGGCAATAAGCTCAATAAAATTCATCATAAAGAAAAGGAGATATGATCTATGAAGAAATGGGTTTGTACAGTATGCGGTTATGTTCATGAGGGAGATACTCCTCCGGCAGAGTGCCCACAGTGCCATGTTGATGCTTCCAAGTTCGAGGAGCAGAAGGCCGGTGAGCTGGCATGGGCTGCAGAGCATGTAGTCGGTGTTGCTCAGGGTGTTCCGGAAGACATTATCGCTGATCTGAGAGCAAACTTTGAAGGTGAGTGCTCCGAGGTGGGTATGTATCTGGCCATGGCAAGAGTTGCCCACAGAGAGGGCTATCCCGAGATCGGTCTTGACTGGGAGAAGGCTGCCTACGAAGAGGCTGAGCATGCTGCCAAATTTGCAGAGCTTCTGGGCGAGTGCGTAAGCGCCTCCACCAAGGAGAATCTGGAGAAGAGAGTTGCCGCTGAGAACGGCGCTACCGCAGGCAAGTTCGACCTGGCCAAGAGAGCCAAGGCTGCCAACCTGGATGCGATCCATGACACCGTTCACGAGATGGCAAGGGACGAGGCAAGACACGGCAAGGCTTTCGCAGGCCTGCTGAAGAGATACTTCGGCTGATCCCTGTTACAAATATAAATCAGAACGAAAACAGGCAGCAGGAGACCATATCCTGCTGCCGCTTTTTTAATCTGCCGATAATTCCTGTAACACGTTATGATTTACTGAATATATCCGATACAAAGATCACCTTCCCGATGCTGTGGATCTCATTGAACAGCAGAGCGAAGGGCTTGGACATTCTTTTCTCTCTCATGACCTGGATCACGGCGTCGTATGTCTTTTTCTTCAGATCTTCCGTATTGAGGAAAGTCCTGCCGTCAGGAACGGTCTTAAACATGATTTCCTTCTGATCTATCCTCTCTCTCACCAGATCCAGCAGCTGGTCATAGGTGCTGACAATGCTTTTTGTGGAGTAAAAGTAATTCAGCCGGGTAGAACTGCAGAAAGGCAGCTGCCCTTCCAGAGGCCGGTGGTCTTTCAGGATCTCTTCCGTGGTCACGTTAAAGTAGTCATAACTGATATGCCTGATCTCCCTGTCATAGAGATTGTCCCAGGTAGGGTCCACGTGATAGGATTCGTCTCCGATCTTCACCAGATTCCAGGCATGATAACAGTCTCCCGACAGATCTCCGTCAGGACTGGCCTTCCCCAGAACCACGATGCATTTCATGGAAAAT
>CAJUJV010000030.1:27672-28187 GCA_910586845.1 uncultured Hungatella sp. | reverse complement strand
CCTTGGCTATGCCCTCGCATACGGCCTTTCTGTCAAGAAAACAGCCGATGATGGAATGAGCGTTAAAGCAGTCGCTTTTGCTCAGAGAATCATAATCATAGGCCACGCTCTTAACAACGCTGTCATGGAGATATTTTTCCAGCCGGAATTCATTGGGCATCTGCCGGGCTTTCACTGCCACCTTGTCCACAACATTTCTTACCTCCCGGGTCAGCTGCAGAATCTCTCTCTGACTGTACAGGTATTCCGGCAGCAAGTCATAGGCCCCCGGCTCCCCTGTCATGCGGATCACTCTCTGATTGACATAGAAAAACAGCGGATTGTCGTACAAAACTCTCAGATAGATCTCCTGAACCTGATTCCTGGCCAGATCGACCGTGACGCCCACATGATAGGATCTGGCTTTCAGCCCGTCAAAGATCATCCTGTAAGCCTGTTTTTCTTCCGAAGACATGACAGAATAATAATATCTCTCATTCCTCACATGATCACATCCCTTACCCCATCCATTTGAG
>CAJUJV010000030.1:0-27662 GCA_910586845.1 uncultured Hungatella sp. | reverse complement strand
CTCTCATAATTGGCCTGCCCGTCTCTGCTCCCGTTGTCTGAAGCCTTTTTATACCAGTAGAGAGCATGTTTCTTATTCTGGACCACTCCCTGCCCGTATTCAAACATCACTCCCAGATTATTCTGTGCCCCCGGACTCTCCTGCATGGCGGCAGACAGGAACAGCTCGTACGCCTTTTCATAATCCTTTGGTACTCCCTTTCCCATGTAGTACAGAACCCCCAGATTATGCTGCGCCCCTCTGTGCTTATTCTTCACAGCCAGCTCATAGTACTTCACGGCCACGATCAGGTCTTTCTCCGTGCCCTCTCCGTTCTCATACATGCATCCGGTTATATTCTGAGCCGCAGGGTTTCCCAGATCCGCCGCTCTGGAATAATACCTGATAGCCAGTTCCGGCTGATCCTTATAGAGTTCTCCCAGCTTCATATTGGCCAGAGCCTCCAGCTTTCCGCCGTCCGCCACCTTCCGCAGGTTGATCGCAGCCACCTCGGTCTGGCCCCGCTCCAGCTGCCACATGGCTGCCCTGTACAGATTCTCCGCCTGAGCCTGAAGGCTGTCTCCGGCCGCAGGCCCCGTCTTTTGCCCTCCTCCGGCCAGATCCTCCTCCCGGACCGGTCCTGTCTCTGACTCTGGCCTTCTCCTTCCCGGGGAAGGCATGGACACATCGATGGCGCCCAGAAACACAGTGCAGATATAGTCGCAGGCTGTCTCCGACAGCCAGGCCTCTTCCATAAGCCTGTTCCGGATAGCCTGGATCCTGCTGTCCAGATCAAAAGCAGAATTCATGGCGATCTCATAGAACATCCGCCCCGCACCGATATCCAGAGCCGACCGGATGGTGGTCCTTTCTCTTCCTGATCCGGGAAACAGATCTGCCAGGATGCTGTTGATCCTCATGTTGTTGGTAAGTACCTCCGGCCCGCTCTCCTGCACCATGATCCTGATCTGAGACTCGATGCTCCTCTCGAACAGGTCGCTTCCGCAGAAGGGACATTTGGTGATCTTCTTTGCCTTTTCCGGCAGCACGCTCCATGTACTGCCGCACTTCTTACATTCCATCTGATCCGTACACTTCTTCCTGTTAATAATCTCCGGCCTTTAAATCAAAATGTTCTGCTTCCCTGACTCCGCTGGCCACGCCGCACCAGGCACAGACAAAGTTGTTTCCCCCGGAGCCCCAGCAGGTCAGCTTGCCGCAGTGGCCGCAGCTGACCCAGCCTCCTCCGCCGCAGTAGGGACAGCCGGGATACTCCGGATCCAGATCTACCTTTCCCGAGATCACTGTGCTGTCATACCCTTCGTTGGCAGCGCTTTTCTCCGAGATCTTAAATGCCCAGTTGCAGTACCACACCCGGTCCTTCCGCTTCTCGATGCGGATCCCGTATGGTTTTTTCGCCTGCGCGCATTTGGCGATGATCACATTGGCTTCTATGATCTCATTCTTCATTGTAACACACTCCCCTTCATAAGTAAAAATATTTAATAAATATCTGTCGGCGGCACAAAATTTTTGTTCGGCATATTAAAAAACAAAGTTACTTTTGCTTCCTCATGAGTAACGCTGAATTTTGTATTGGCAGGATATTGTCTCTTCATCTTCCCTATGGTCAGTCTGGCAAGAGCCTGGGCCAGGCCTTCACATTCCTCCTGTTTTGACAGACAGCGGAACCTCTCTTTGCTGAACACAAAGGCATCCAGAGGATTGGAATACTGACTGTAGTAAGTGTAGGTAATTCCATACAGACCCACCTCGTAGATCAGATACGCCGAAATAAATTTCTGATCGGAATCACCGCCGCTCTGGGCGATCATTCTTCTGAACATCTCCACATTGTGATCCACCATCCTCTCGATGGTTTTTGCGTTTTTCATGATCCTGTCACTGTACATATTGACTTTGTCGTCATATTCCTGGATCTCTTTCTTTGTCTTAAGGTCAGCCTCCGCATAGACCTTTTTGATCTGTGCATCCAGGGATTTCCGGGCCTGGTCCCGGATCTGCTGTCTCTGCTTCTCCCTCTCCCAGTTGATCTCCCGCACACGTGATTTGGCTTTACCCTGCATCACAGCCATAGCAGCCAGTTCCACCACGATTCCCATCACGACTCCAAAACCTTTAAACAGAAATCCCAGCCCTATGATCGCTACAACCCCGATCACAAACGCATATCCTATTTCTTTTATTCCCGGACTGCTGTCGGGCACATCTACGATGCCTGACGTATCCGGATGAAATTTGCTCCTGAGTTCTGCGGCTCTCCTGTCTGCCGCCTCTTTATTTCTAATTTTAATCTGCTCCCGTACGGGTCTGCCTTTCATGGGGTCTGCCAATTTTTATTCCTCCGTCATCCTGTAATCATATAATATCCCTGGGTGCGATATAATTTCTGTTAGGCGCCTTAAAATACAGGGTGACCCTGGCATCTATATGGCTGACGCCGATGGTGGTCTGGGGCGGATACTGAGCTTTCATCTGGCTTATGGTCAGCTTGGCCAGGACCTGAGCCAGTCCTTCGCACTCCGATACCTTTGACAGATCCCGGAATCTCTGTTTGTCAAAGATAAAACTGTCCTGGGGATTGGCGTACCCGCTCTGAAAAATATATTCGATCCCCTGATTTTTTACATGGTAGGTAAAAGCGGCCTCCACAAACTTTTTATTGGAACCGGTGTCGCTGTGGGAGATCCATCGGTTGAACATGGCCACGTTATAGGCTATCATGGGCTCGATAGTTCTGGCGTTCTTCATCACCTTCCCCACATAGAGTTTTACCTCATCATCATAGGCTCTGATCTGCTCCTCCGTCTTCTTATCCGCCTCCTCATAGAGTCTGCGGATCTCTGCCTCTGCCTGATCCCGTATGGTCTGGCGCAGAGTCTCTTTCTTCCGGTTGGCTATGCTTTTATAAACGATATAGACCGCCTCCAGGACTGCCGCGCCGATGATCATTGTCACCAGTCCCAGAAGGATCCCCCAGGGGCCTTTGACCGCGATCGTCAGGATCCATATCATAGCGGCCGCCGCCCCCAGGACGACTCCGTTTAAATCCTTTAAATCCTCGATCTGCTTGGTATCGGAAAGCACTCTCTGCCTGATCTGACCCTCTTTTGTCCTGGCTTCCAGCTCATTGATCTGACGAAACCCTTCTTTTACCACACTGTTATTAATAGGATTCATCCCTCACACCTTTCAGACCAGCCCTGCGCTGATCAGCTCTTCGATATCGGTGATCTTATCGCTGATCTTTCCTGTAAGCTGTTCCACAGACTCTCTCCCCGTCCTCTGGGTGTTGTTGACGCTGTCCACCAGCTCCAGGATCTTCTCTTCATAGATCCCCAGGCCTTCCCCGATGCCGGACACAGCCGCCTTCAGGGTCTTGCCGCTGGTCTCGATCTCCGTGTTGATGGATTTCAGATCCTTTTCCAGCTGCCGCAGGGCTGCCACTCCTTCTTTGTTAATACCGAATTTGGCCATCTTCCTTCTCCTCTCCCTAAAATCTGTTTGCCGAGTCTTGGATCTGCTGTTTCTTTTTGAGGATCGTCTTTCTCAGGGATTCCGCTTCCGTGATCGTCTTGTTCAGTGCTTTGGAACAGTCCTGAAGTTTCTCGATCGCCCGTTGACTGTACACGTCGCTTCCCATGTTGTCGCTGCAGTCGGTGGCTGCATCCTTCATCTTCTGGATGCTGTTCTGTACATTGGCGATGTAGGTTCCCAGGGCACTGGCGGCCTTCCCCAAAGCTTCTGTATCAACATTTTTTCCTGCCATGATCTTTTCTCCTTTATGTTTTATCGACTTCTTTTTAATTCTGTTTCCGGCACTGCCGGCTCCTCGTCATCGCCGCTGCCCAATCCCATCTGGATGAATTCTTCCATGATTGTTATAAGGCTGGGGATCCTTTTTAACACAAGATAGCGGATACCGTATCCGTCGCCGTCTATGGCGTCCGTCAGAGTCTTTAAGATCTCTCTGATGAGGACCAGGATTTCCTTATAGTAAATCCCCAGATCCGGCTCCAGAGAATTGATGATATTCAGCATCCGGCTGCTGTCCGTCTCTATCTCGTTGACAGCCATGGACAGATCATCCGCCAGCTTCTGAAGGGCGGCGACGCCCTCCGGGGAAATCGCATATCTGGCCATAAACCTCCTCCTTCCGTTCCTGATCTATCCCGCCGTCTCCCCGGCCCACCGGAAGAACTCTCCGCCGATCTGCTGGTAGACAGGCCACAGCCCGCCGTCGGTAAGCTTCCTGAAACACCTGATATAGGTCTTCAGGATCTCCTTTTCCTCCTCCGAGCAGTCTGTGTGGAACAGAAACTCCCGTACCTTTGGAAATGTCTCACAGTAGAGAGCATATGCCTCCCTGTCATACTGCTTCCAGTTGAGAGCCGGCATCTCCTTCTCCTCCTCTTTGCCGGGCTTTTTGATATATGCGGTCCTGGACAGGTCGGAATAGATACCGAAAACAGCCGTGGGCCCGAAATAGCTTTTCAGTTTCTCATCATAGCCGTAAATGAAATAGTGATCAATGATGCCTTCTCCGTCTCTCGTCATAACCGGTTCCGAACAGCACAAACCGTCTGCGACCAGTCTTCTGCACTCTGTCTTAAAGATCACATTCTTTACCTGAAATAGATTCATCTCTCCACCTACCTGATAATCTGATATGTAACATTCATCTCGGAACCGGTCAGGGCCTGTCTGATCTTCTGCGCCGGATAGTAGGTCGTTCCTCCTTTTGCCGAATCACAGATGTAAAAGCCAAGGATCCTGCCCTGGGGATCCTTCTTCACGCTGGTAACCGTCACCGCGTGGTACATCCCCGAAGGATAGGGGGCATCGTACCACAGCATGTCTGCATGGACGGAAATGATCACTCCCCGGCCCTCCGACACATATTTGGCGATGGTATCAATATTCTCGTCCGACGGGTTTCCCTGACGGTCTTTGGCGACGGGGAACACGCCGCTGTCAATACCGAAATGCTCCAGGATGGCTTTCCTGTCTTCGGGACAGGTGGCTCCGTTGAGCCCCGGATTTATGAGATGGCCTTTCTCACAGAGAGCGCCTGTGGAATCCGGCCTTCTGGTGTCTGCCGCATAGTCCAGCACCTCTCTCTCCGTGGACTCTACTCCCGCCAGCCGCAGGATGTTGGCGCAGGAGCAAAGACCGCAGGTCCCCTGATACCACAGCTTTGCCGTCCCCTGCTTCTTGTACAGCCAGGCATCCGTCTCCATGGGCGAGTCATAAACCAGATTTCCGTCGGAATCGCTTTGAAAGTCATAGGCGGTACAGGGCAGATCCCTCGGAGAAGCCCGGTGGGGCGCCTGAGGATCCGAAGGATTTCCGGATCCGGACGGGACAGGGGAACCAGGCGGATCGGATGCCTTATAGCCCGTTCCTCCTGTCGGGCCCGGACCGCCCGGACTGCCGCCTGTACCTCCTATCCAGCCAAGACTTATGAGGGTCTCGATCTGATCCGCCTTTTTGGCCACGCTCTTAGCCAGACCCATGATGGAGTCATAATTCCGTTTCAGCACTTCGCTGTTGTATCTCTCGATCTCCAGAATAGGTTCTCCGTAGACACCCAGATCGTCGGACAGGGACAGGATCTGCGTTTCCAGGACCCGGTTGGCCTCCACCACCTGATTGGCACACATGAGGATTTTGTTTGACAGCAGCCTCATAGCTCTCACGCCTTCCGCATTTATCGCATATTTAGCCATGGTCCTCCTTCCTCGGGGTCACCGTCCCCTGTTCGTCTACCTGCCACCCGTTGCAGGGAACTCCGAAATAGATATGGGGATGCATGGTAAAAGTATCTTTTCCGTCGCTGTATACACACACGCCTTTGTCGATCTCATTGGCCTTCCGGCTTCCCATGATGCTGGCGGAATCGTCTCTGGACATGGAAAACAGCAGCTTGTGACGGAAGGAATTTTCATCGATCCGGGTATCCAGAAAATCTCTGGCCTGTTCGAAGGCGAAGAGGAAATGTATCCCATAGGCAGAAGCTCTCTTCAGGATCCACTTCATGTCCTCCCTGGCATCGTAGACAGGACCGGACTTTTCGTTTCCTCCTCCGCTCTGTTTCATGGCTTCGTACTGAGCCACTCTGGCATTGTACTCTTCCAGAATCTTCTTCTTCTCTCCGATGTCTTTTGCGGCAGCGACTCTTTCCATAACGCTGCTCATATCTTCCGGCTCCTCCATGGCAGAAGTGCTGATCTCTTCCTCGTCTTCCTCCATGTCCGAGCCCAGGATCTCCATGTCGGCAGCCATCTTCTCATATCCCAGAACCAGAATCAGCCTGTTGTCATACTTTTTGGACTGAATGGCTTTCCTGATCCGGGTGATCTCGCCGCAGATCTCATCCAGTTCCGTCTCCGTATCATACCTGCCCAGAACCGTATTTTTATATTTCCTGTATATGGAATTCCTGGTATTGGCCCATATTTTGATGTCCAGATCCTTCTTTTTGCAGCTGTTGAACACGGACAGAATCACGCTCAGCTCGTTTTCCCGGTCCCCTCCGGCCACAAGGATGTTCTCTGACGTGCCGTTGATCATGACAAAGGGTCTGGCCAGATTGAAACTGCAGGGAACCCCGGCATAGATCAGGATATCCTCCTCATCCAGATCATCCAGGATCCCGCCTCTCTCATAGGCTTTGTAGTACGGGATCTGGCTCCGGAATGTTTTGGGCTCCCCTCCGTCGATAAGGATGGGATGCTTGTCCACATAGACCCGGCTGTCCTCCTGACTGCCGTCGGATGATACGGACATATTGTCACAGATCATATCCACCAGCCGGTCCACCTGGTCTCCTTCTGTGTACATGTTCCTGAGCCGGTCCACTCTCAGGCGGCCGTCATCATCTCTCCATTTGAACAGGGACTCGAAAGGCGGCAGGGAATTCATGTGGTTCTGCAGGGACGGAGGGATGTCGCCGGACAGATCCAGGGTATCCTTGATCTCCTGGTATGTATTCTTCAGGGCAAATCTCTGCTGAATCTGCTTCCTTGCCGGGTCCGTCAGTCCTTCCACCCCGTCGGTGTAGGTCTGGCTGGCAAATATGAACTTAAACCCCATGGCCGCTCCTTTCTGGAGCAGATTGGTCAGTTTTAAGGTGTAGTCTGTCCCGTATCCGCTTCCTTTGGTCTCCTTCATGATCTGGGACATCTGGGCAAACTCGTCGATGATCACGAAGATCACAGGCATGTAGACGCTGACCGGCACATCGGACAGCTTCTGCCATCCGTTTCTGGAAAAGGTGTACTCCCTCTCGGCCAGCAGCCGTTCCAGCTGATCGATAATGTCAAACACCAGATCCTCGGATTTCTCCAGAAGCAGGTATTTCACATGAGGGGGACGGTGGTCCACGTACTTTTTAAACTCCAGCATCTTGAAATCCAGCAGCCACAGCTCCATCTCGTCAGGGTGGTAATTCATGATCAGGCCGCTGATCATGGTATGGAGCAGAGTGGATTTTCCGGAACGGGCGGCTCCCATCATATAGGCTGCAAAAAGCTCGTTTTCGAAGCTGCAGGTCACCACTTTATCATCTTCATTGACCGCAAAGGGAATGATCACCGGTTTTCTTTTGCCTTTGGATCGCTCAGGAAGCGCAGGCTTGAACCGGTTAAAATACTTCGTTCCCTTCTCCACAGGCTTCACCGCCTTCTCGATGCCGGCCACAAACTCACCGGGCAGGACGGAAGGGCTGGAAAGCCACTCAAACCCTATCCACTGTTTCTGATTCTCCAGGAAAAATCCGCCTTTCTCGTCACTGATGATGCGGATAGAATCTCTGGCTTTCTGAGAAAATTTCTTTTCCCGTTCCTTCCCCTTGCTGCCTCCGTCAGTACTTTTGGTCATGGAGACCAGGATGATGCCGAATCTGGCGCCGTTGTTGATAATATAGGACAATTCTCCGTCGCCGGAAGTTCCGAACACCTCCTGCTGCCTGTTGATGATCAGGATCCTGAGGGGGATCCTCTCCTGTGCCCGATGCTGTCTGTTGTACTCAAAGACTGTCAGAGTTCCCAGTTTGGCCTCTGTTTTCCGGTAATAGTCTGCCAGGCCTGCAGCAGCCTGTTTCAGGCTTTTTTCATTGTAGGGAACCGGATCCACGAAGCTGTTCTTCATGGATGCAAACACTGACAGAGGACCCAGGACATCTCCGTTGTAGTAGATAAAATCAAAGACAGACACCTTGTACTCGCCGGGAGGAAAATACCGGAGAAAATTCAGGATCATGGCCTGGATCCCTGCCTTCATCCGGCTCTCGTTGTGATCCGTATATTCTACGGAGATCTCCTGGCTGCTGTCTGTGGTAAAGCCGCAGGGACAGTTTACCTGCTTTGTATTCTCGTCAAAATGCTGCCCTAAGCTGGACTTCAGCGTGGCGCAGAGCATCTGGGGAACGTCTACAGGATACCGGCTGAAGCCTATGAGCATCATCCGCTTCCGTTTTGCCTGCTGTCCGAACCGGGTAAAATAAGCCGCCGTGATCTCATAGTCCTGGTGAATGTTCTCAAACAGCCTGACCAGGCTCTCCACCATCTCTCCCTTCAGATACCGGCTGCACTGATCCAGGATCTGTTTCTTCTTCTGAACCACTAAGGCGGCCTCGTTTTTCTTTTTTCCCGCCAGGGCCTGGAGTTCGTTTCTCTCGCTGCCGTCCACCTTCCTGATGTCATTCTCCACATAGGCCACATAGCTGCTGCACAGATCGATGACCTGTCCCGCTACCACATCTTCTCTCTCAAAGGTTATGATCCCGGACAGCATGTGGTTAAGCCTGTCCAGATCCGGTTTCCTGGCAGGAGCGTTCTGTGCAAGAAGCTTTCTGGAATTATCCTGGGCGATCCTGTAGTATGTCAGGATATCCTCCTTCTGCTCCCTGCAGCGTTTTCTCTCGTCTTCCCACTTTGACCGGATCTTCTCTGCCATGCTTTCATATCTGCTCTCCATGGCAGTCTTCTCCTGATCCAGCCGGATGAAATCATCATGAAGCTTTTTAAATGTATCATTCATTACAACCAGCTGCTCCTGGATGGTCATGAAACTCTCCCCCTTATAAAACAGAATATGGGATATGATGCGCCCGGCAGTAGGTCTCCACATAAGGATTGTTTCTGATGGCAACCTCTGCCCCGGGACATCCCACAAAAGCTCCGTCTCCGATAAATCTCACTTTGTCCTGTATCACGATCCTGGTAAGTTTTTCGCATTCCCCGAAAGCCATATTGCCGATCCGCTCTACCAGCCTGGGGATGCTGATGGTGCCCAGCTCCCGGCAGCCGTAAAAGGCATAATCCCCGATCTCCTCAATACTCCGGGAAAGCATAACTGTTTTCAGCTTACTGCAGTACTGAAACGCCCGGTCTCCTATGGAGGCAACGCTGCCGGGCAGCATGATGCTCTCCAGCTTATATCCGTACTCAAAAGCCCTCTCCTCCAGTCTGGTAACGGAATCCGGGATGGTCACGGTCTGCAGATGGAGCCCATGGCCAAAGGCTCCTTTTCCGATGACGGAAACCGTGTCTTCCACGATATACCGCTCTTCTTTCCTTCCCTGCGGGTACAGGATCAGCTTCGTTCTCCTCCTGTCAAAGAGAACTCCGTCAAGGGAAGAAAAGACCGGATTTTTACTGTCTACATCTATCTGTTCAAGCGCCCATACCATATGGAACGCGGAATCTTCGATTTCAGTCAGGCTTTTTGGCAGGCGGACAGAAGGGACTCTGTTCCAGTCAAAAGCCCTCTTTTTTATACGTTCGATCCCCTCGGGCACGGTGACTGAGCTCATACGCTCTCTGTTTTCCGCCCGGATCAGTTCTTTTTTCTTTTTATGGATCAGCATGCCCGAAATCACTTTATAAGAAGGATTTTCCTCCACACTGATCTGTTCCAGATCATAGCAGCCGTCAAATACCGATGTGCCCATATTCTCCAGAGAAGCCGGCAGAACGATATGCTTCAGATTACTGCATCCTGCAAAAGCTTTGGAGCTGATGGTGCGGACGGACATCAGGCCCTTATGAGCCGCAAATGCCTTATATCCCACTGTACTGCATCCTGACAGCAGTTCCTCCACCCCTTTTCCTGATTCAAATACATCCTGTTTACTCAGGGTCTGCTCCCCCGAGCCGGCTCCTGCTTCCGCTCCCCTCTCCTCCGGGGCCGGCACGACGGCTGTGAGTCCCAGGACCTGGGCCAGGATATTGACTGCATATCCGGCCGCTTCCTCCGTGATCCACAGGTCTCTTACCAGCTCATGGATGCACCGGTTCACCTGCAGCTGCTGTTCCCCGGCATCCCGGTCCTTCACCTTAAGAAGCCTTGGACAGACGCCCTCGTTCATCACGCTGATGATCAGCTTTCTCTCCCGGTCCCTGCGGGGCATATAATCCATGAGAAGGGCATTGACCTTTCTCACATCCGAGAGAACTTCCGCGCCGTACTGAACGGTTATGGATTTCAGGGAGGCGGCCACATTGTCCTCCCGGCCGTCCTCAGAAAAAGAGGCTCCGCAAACCGTGCAGATGTACAGATTACTGAATATGGCAGGATTGCTTTTTATGATCTTACCGCATTTTGGACATCTCATAGGAACCCTCTCATGGAAATTTTTTCAATCGGCAGGGGACGATTTTCCTCCTGCCCGCCGCCAGCCCCTGTGCGCCGCCTTAACGGCATATTTCCACTGCACGAGGCTGCGCATAATGAAATGCAGATATACCTTTTTACAGATATATCTGCACCCTTCACCGTTATATCTGTCTGAGTACTTCTCTATACAATACCGTCTGTCTGCAGTTCTCCCGGACCGGCGCCCGTATTCCCGTCCCCGGCTTTCGGCTCTGCCGCTCCGGTCTGCCCGGCATCGGGCCTGACAGTCCCTTCCGTCCCGGCCCCCGGCTCTCTCTCCGGCTTCCCGGCATCGGGCCTGACGGTCTCTTCCGTCCCGGATCCCGGCTCTCTCTCCGGCTTCCCGGCGTCAGGCCTGACGGTCTCTGCCTCTGCGGCTCCTCCGGTCTTTGGCTCTTTCGTCTCTGCCCCGGCATCGTCCGCTCCGGTCACCCCGGTTTCCTGCGCCGCCTTTCTCTCCTGGGCCGGCTCCGCGGCTGCCGCCGTCTCATCTGCCGCTGTCTTTCGTTCATCGGCGCCGGAACCGGCGCCGCTTCTGTCCTGGCAGGAGATCACCGTCTCACCGGCGCCGCCTTTGATCCGGCGGTTAAACTGGTTGATGTCCACTTCCTCAAAATCAGGGTCCCGGAAATCCTCGTGCACTTCCATGATCTCGATGAACCCATCCCGGGAAGGCCGGACGGGAGCGCCGCAGGAAGAACAGTATTTGTCTCCCTCTTCCAGTTTCCCGCCGCACTCGCTGCAGAATTTGGGAGCAGGTTCCTCCGGCCGGCGCCATCTCTCCTGCTGTTCTCTCCGGCGTTTTTCCTGATCCAGCCGTTCTTTCTCCCGTCTCGCCTGGTCAAGAAGCTCTCTGTCGTGTCTCTGCCGCTCAAGACGCTCTCTCTCCCGCTGCTCTTTCTCCAGCCTTTCTTTTTCCAGCTGCTCTTTTCTTTCTTTTTCCCGCTTTTCTCTCTCCAGTCTCTGTTTTTCCCGTTTTTCCTCTTCCAGCCTGCGCAGCTCCTGTTTTTCCTGATACTCTTTTTCCAGTCTCTGCCGCTCTTCCTCCATGCGCTCTGCTTCCTTCCGGGCCGCTTCCTCGACTCTGGCTTTCTCCTTGTCCCGGTCGTACTCCTTAACAATGTTCAGTTCCTTGATGGCTTCCATATCCAGAACCGCTGCCACGGAGGCATCGTCCCCGCTTCCCTTGGCGGACAGTCTGGGCAGATACTCGTTTAAGCCTTCTATGGCCTCGTCAAAATCCGTGGTGCCGAAGGAGTAGATCACAGTCTTGTAGAGGTGATACAGCTGCTCCTTGTTCTTAAAGCAGTCGTCGATGCCGTCGGAACCTACAAAGATGGCCGTCGGCAGTTTTCTGGAATAAATATGTCTGAAATTCTCCAGTGCATTGGAATCACAGATGGAAGTGGTCACATTGAGAAAACATTTTTTATCCCACGGAATAGGCATACCAAACTGGCCTTCCCGGGTCACGGCCACACATCTTCCGTCGCCGATATGGATTCCGAACCAGTACTCCCGGGTCATGGCAACGGCGATCATGGTGCTGCCGTAGGCGCTTTCGATCTTGTGATCCTCCACATACTTCTTGCGGGCCTTCTCCGAGAGAAGGGAAAGCTCCAGATCGGTCAGAGGATGGCTGTCAAAATGGTAATGGATGGCGGTATTCCAGTCGGAGATGATACTGGCCTCCAGCCGCTTCAGAAGCATATCCCAGTCCCGGTCCAGTTCCTCTGCGGTTACCGAACGGACAAAATCCAGGATATTTTTCCTGGCCGCCTCGCAGCCTGCCCGGGAGCCTACATCGCTGCGGATATAGTCGTCTCCTCCGTGGCCGTCGCAGACTACAGCGACGGAACAGATCTCGTCGCTGCAGCTGAGAGACGCATCCTGGCACACCTTATCTTTCTTGATGTGGCTGGCCCCCCGGACCGTGAGATGAAAGGATCTTGCATTCATAGCAATCCCCTCCTCTCTTACCACTGAATACCGTCGTCATCAAAGGAATTCCAGTCATCTGCGTCGTTTTTCTGGTCTGTCAGATCCTTGATAAAATCATCCTGCTTGCTGGGGATATCCTCGGTTCCGTCGCTGCTGTTGTCCGTATTGGAACCGTTTCCGGCATTGGAGCTCTTGCTACCGATCTCGGAAGCCCGGACACTTACAAACTGGATCCATTTTTTCAGAGCCTCGGGCGTATGTACCGTGATCACGGCCTCGCTGTTGCCTGTGAAATCTGCCAGAACGCTGGTGTTGGCATCCTCTCCGATGGCTATGGCCACTTTGATCGCTTTCTTAAACCAGTTGTTCTGTTTTAATTTCTCCAGGCCGTGCTTGTAATTGTCTGTGGGCTCCCCGTCTGACATGAGGAAGATAGCCGGCGCAAAGGAACCGGTCACATCCCCCATGAATGCGTTTCTGGACAGCTTTTCATTGAGCTGCATGCAGGCCTCTCCCAGGTCCGTGACGCCGTTGGCATCCAGATAATTCCACCTGAAATTCTCGGCAGCCACAGGGGCGCTCTCCATCCATCTGGCTCCTGTGGAAAATGCCAGAGTCGCCACTTTAATCTGCGCGTCTGCGTTGGTCTCGGAGATATCCTTCAGCTCCGGAATAACCTCCTCGATAGCGGAATTGACGGTACCCATCTTCTCGCCGGACATGCTCCCTGACGTATCCACAACAAAGAAAAGAACCATGGTCCTTCTCGGAACTTCTACTACCTCATCATATAATCCCATATGATCTCCCCTCTCTTTCTAAGCGATATTAAACGATCTCTCCTATATTCCTGTTTCCAAAATTGATCTTCAGCCCTTTTCCCAGTCTGATGGTCTGGCCGGGTTCATAGGCTTTGACGGCTCCGTTGGGCAGAGTCACATCCCACACGGATCCGGAATCATTTCTCAGCCCTATGACTGAGGGGTTGTTCCTGCTGGTGACGATCTCGCCTTTGGCTTCTTTAAAATCATCGCTGTCATAGACCACATGACAGGCATAAACCTTCTTGCCCGGCGTCATAGCTACATGATATTTCTTTACCTTCAGCACCATAAATTCCGGCAGATCCCTGCCGCAGTTCATGCATTTGGAAGGCTGGCTTCCCAGATCGATAAAGGTCTCGTCCCCGCAGCTGCATCTGACCGTGCTGTCTCTCAGAGCTGTAAATGTGGCCTGCCACTCCCGCTCCGTCACTCGGTGCTCCGTATCGGCGCCGATCATGGCCTCTTTGCTCAGGGCTTTGATAAACATATCCCGGACAAACTGAGGATACACGGGCCAGAATTTGATCTCATTTACATGGACGCCTCTTACAGGCCGGTTGCTGTCATCTGACGGATCCCAGACAAACAGGGGGGCGCTGCCGTAGAACTTTCTCTCCAGTTCCTCTGTGAGACAGGGGCACATGGTCCTTTTTCCCTCCAGGGGATGGTTCAGGAACAGAAGCAGATACAGCACCACGGCCAGGGAAAACCGGTCCGTGTGAAGGTCCGGACGCTTCTTGCCCAGGACCACCTCAGGAGCCATGTAACGGCATTTGCCGGCGATACCCAGATTGTCTCCGTAGGGAGCCACATTGTCATTGTCGCAGATGAGCACGTCGCCCGTCTTGGGATTGACAAAAAAATTGCCGTCGTTGAGATCCTGATAGCTGTATCCTCTGTTGTGGAGGACACGGAACCCGTTGGTGATGTTCAGCGCCGCGTTGATGATGGCACTGATACCGGAAAACCGTACCTTTGCCAGAAGAAATCTGGAAAAATCCTCATATTCCGGCGGCCGCAGTTCCATCAGATAGCCGAAGCTTCCTTCATAATACTCTGTAATCTCCAGAGGCCACAGAAACGCGGGCGTGGGAGCACCCTTTTTAATATTATTCTGAATGTTGTCGTAAAATTTCACGGCATTGTTCAGTTTGCCGCTGAAATACCATTTTAAGGCAAGCTCTCTGCCGTTATATCTGACCTTGTAGACCACTCCCTGTCCGCCTTCTCCCAGCTTCTGGATGATCTCCAGCTCTCCGCCGGACACGGTTTTGATCTTCTGACCTTTCTGAAATTCCTTCAAGCTTTTCACCTCTCTTGCGGAAAGCCGGCGGACTATGGTCTTTCGCCGGCCTCCCTGGATTATTTATACGTTAGCACCGAATGATCTGCAGATGGCAGCCAGACCACCCTGATATCCTGCGGCGATGGCATTAAACTTCCACTCCCCGTTCTTCTTGTAGATTTCCGCAACCACAAGAGCCGTCTCGATAGAGAATTCCTCCTCCAGGTCAAATTTCAGCACCTGCTCTCCCACGGTGTCGAACTCGTCCTGGATCTTGGCAATCCGGATGTAGGCGTTGGACACCTGTCCGAAATTCTGGCGTTTCCTCTCCGCGTCGTCGATGGTCACGCAGATGGCGATCCTTTCGATCTCCGGAGGAAGCTTCTCGAAGTCGATGATGATCACCTCGTCGTCCCCATCCCCGTCTCCGGTCCTGTTGTCTCCGGTGTGCACCACAGCCCCATCCCTGCCGTTTAAATTATTGTAGAATACAAAGTCCTCATCCCTGATCAGCTTCCCGTTGGCTCCCAAAAGGAACGCGGAGGCGTCCAGGTCGAAATCCTCCTGTCCGTCATACTTATTGGTGTCCCAGCCCAGACCTACCAGGGCCAGTTTCATGGTGTTGTCCAGAGATACTCTCTGCCCTTTCTGCAGATTAATAGCCATTGTACACTTCCTCCTTATACATATAATTTGATCAGCGCATCCAGTCTGCTTGCTTCCCTCACCGGCTGACCGATGGCGTTAAACTTCCACTCCCCGTTCTTTCTGTAGATCTCGCCTACTACCAGCCCTGTCATATTGCTGTAGTTCTCCGACAGATTAAATTTGCAGATCTCCGTCTTCTTGTCCATATCCACCAGTCTGATAAAGGCATTTTTGATCATACCGAAATGCTGATTCCTGGCCCTGGCATCATAGATGTTCACAACAAATACCATCTTGTCCACATCGGCAGGCACCTGCTGAAGATTTACCATAATCTGCTCGTCGTCTCCCTCTCCTGCTCCTGTCAGGTTGTCTCCCTGATGAACGATGGCGCCGCTGGGATGCCTCAGATTACCGAAAAACACACAGGTCTGTTTGATATCGTTGCTGATGATCTTGCCGTTGGCTCCGCAGAGGATCACAGAGGCATCGCAGTCGATGGACTCTGGTTTTGACTTGAACAGTCCCAGAAGTCCTCCCACTGATCCCTGTGCTTCATCCCAGCCCAGGCCTACCATAACCTGGCGGAGACCCCCGCCGCCTTTTGTCAGATCAATCTTCTGCCCTTTCTGTAAATTAATTCCCATATTCTCCTCCTTTTTATTTAAAGCATCCTGTCGGGAATCAACGCCGGCAGGATACTGATTATCACTTATTGGTAACAGCCTTCCTGATCATATCCACAGGGATCATGGTAGCGGCCAGAACCACCACCACTGCCCATCCCTTTATGCCAAAGGGAACGCAGCTGAACATCTCCCCGATCCACTTAAAGATCCCCAGAGGGATGAGTCCCGCGTTGACGATACAGGCCTGGACAGCCGCAATGGTCAGCAGGACCTTCATGAATCCTCTGTTCTCATCCAGTCCTTTAAAGATACTGAAACCGTCATCCCTTACATTGAAACCGTTAAACAGGGCCGCCACGATAAACAGTACGAAATAGGCTGTCAGCTTCTGGGCCTCCGTATCGAAGAAGGTATCAAACAAGGGCATCTTCAGGAATACAAAGCTTAAGATCGTCAGCCATGCGCCCATGGTCAGGATCTGGATGGCCATCTGTCTGCTTATGATGCTCTCGTCTCTCCGTCTGGGCTTTTCCTTCATATATTTCTCCAGAGCAGGCTCATTGCCCAGCATGATGGCGCCCAGGCCGTCCATGACCAGGTTTACAAAGAGCAGGTGGGTCACCTTCAGAGGTTCCTCTACTCCGAAGAAGGGGGCGATGGCGCTGACCACCACCGCAGCCACGTTGATCACCAGCTGAAATTTACAGAACTTCAGAATGTTGTGATAAATGGTCCTTCCGTACCAGATAGCATCCTTGATGGATTTGAAGTTGTCGTCCAGGATCACAATCTCTCCTGCTTCCTTCGCCACCTCGGTTCCGCTGCCCATGGCAAATCCCACATCGGCCCGCTTTAAGGCCGGAGAATCGTTGACTCCGTCTCCGGTCATACCCACTACCAGGTTCATCTCCTGGCAGATCCGGACCATCCTGGACTTGTCCGTGGGAAGGGCCCTGGCAATGACCCGGATATCCCGGATAATAGCCTTCACCTGGTCATCCGTCATCTTGTTCAGTTCACCCGAGGTCAGAGCCTTGTCGGAAGCGTCCTTGATCAGGCCTGCATCGTGAGCGATGGAGACGGCGGTCTCCAGCCGGTCTCCGGTGATCATCACTACCTGGATCCCTGCCTCCTGCACTTCCCTGATGGCCTCTCTGGCTTCCGGCCGCACATCGTCTCTGATGGCCACCAAGCCGATAAGGACCACATCCTCGTGGATGACGTTCTCCGTCATCTCCTTCTCCGAATAGCCGAAAGCCAGGACTCTCATGGCTCTCGCCGCCAGCTCGTTGATCCTTGAGTTAAGCTCGTCATAGTCCAGGTCCACCACATGGCCTTCCTTGTCCAGCATCTTCTTCGCCACTGCCATAAACTTCTCCGGAGCGCCCTTGTAGAAGGTCTTGCCCGTGCCGGGGATCCAGGACTGGCTGAACTTGTTGGCCGAATTAAATCCCTGGGAATCTCCTATGACATAGTCGCTGTTGGAGGCCAGCAGGTTGAATGTCTCTTCCCCGATAAATTTCATCAGGGCCTGGTCCGTGGCATTGCCTCCGATAACCTTGTGAGAACTGTCGAACATGGAGGCCGTGTTCTTGCCGATGGCCAAGTCCACCAGTTCTTTTATCTTTCCGTAATTCTTAAGATCCTTTAAGGGGATGGTGTCGCCGTCGGGAGTGAAAAACTCCACCACCTCCAGCACGCCTTTGGTGATGGTTCCCGTCTTATCGCTGAAGAGAATATTTAAGGAACCCGCCGTCTCGATGCCCTCCGCCTTGCGAACCAGAACGTTGTGGTCCAGCATCTTGCTGGTATTCTGCATGAGGACCAGAGAGATCATCAGAGGCAGCCCTTCGGGAACGGCACAGACGATGATAACGATGGCCAGGGAAACTGCTCTCACCACATCCTGAAGGACCGTGGACCAGCCGGTGGCCAGATAAGGTCCTATGCCGCCTGCACGAACCACAAAAAAGATCATGTATAAAGCGGCGATAACCACGGCTCCGATATATCCGAACATGGAGATCTGGTTAGCCAGCTTGCTCAGCTTCACCTTCAGAGGAGAATCAGGCTCCTCGTCCTGCATCTCTTCCGCCATCCTGCCCATCATAGTGTTCAGGCCCACTTTCCGCACATCAAGAACGCCCTCGCCGTCAAAGACCACCACGCCCCGGAACAGGGAATACTGGTCCACGAAGGTGTCGCCGGTGATCTCCCCGGCCATCTCCACGGGGCCCTGGGCCGCAAACTTCTTGCACTCCTCCGCCTCTCCGTTGAGAGCCGAGTTGTCCACCCTCAGATCGCCGCTGACCAGAATGCCGTCTGCCGGGATCTTGTCGCCGGCCTGGAGAAGGACCTTGTCGCCGACTACCACGTCATCTACCTCAATGACCGTGATCAGGCCGTTCCGATAGACCTTGCAGGTGTCTTTCCTGGTGCTGTCCTTCAGCTCCCGGTACTTGGTATCGCTGGCCACTCCTGTCTTGGCGGAAACCGTAGCCACGATCAGTATGGCCACGATGGTTCCCACAGGCTCATAGATCTCCGCGTATCCCAGAAAAAACATGGCGATCATGATTCCCGCGATCACCAGAAGGATCCTGATCATGGGGTCGCCGAAGGTCTCCTTAAACTCGTCCCAGAATGTAGTGGGCTCCGAGTCCGGAATCACATTGCTGCCATATTGTTTCCGCGACTCTTCTGCTTCTCTGTCTGTCAGTCCGTTAAATTTCATACATGCCTCCTAAGATTGAATTCTTTCAGCCCTCCGCTGTTCTCTAAAAAAACATTCAGCTAACAGTGAACTGAATGTCTTTTGAACCGCTGCGAGCGCAATATACAAAGAACTGTGTTAATGAAAGTGCTTTTGTGTCGATTGTACCAAACTATGCGTTATTTGTCAATAAAAGGCGGCATTCAGTTTACACCGGACGCCGCCTTTCTGCTCTTTATTTACCTTATTTTTCCACTTCTTCCTGCTCTTTCCTCCACTGCCATCCAAGTCTTCCGAACCGTCTGGCCGTGTCGTATAATTCCTCCTTAAGTTCCTCAGTCAGCTCCTCTTCGGTGATCCTCCATCTCCAGTTGATCCCCACTGTGGAAGGCCGGTTCATGCGGCAGGAATTGTCATATCCCAGATAATCCTGCATGGGGATGATGCACAGCTTCGCCCGGCTTCTCATGATCAGGCCGATGAAAGGCTTATACAGATATTTTCTGGGAGTGTACTGGTCGCAGAGATAATCTCTGGCCATGGCCATCTCCTCCTTGCTGATGCTGCCGAACCATCCGGCCAGGGTCTCGTTGTCATGAGTCCCCGTGTAGGCCACGCAGTTTTCCACATAGTTGTGGGGAAGATAGTCGCTGGCGCTTCCCGTGTCTCTGGAGTCAAATGCAAATTCCAGCACCTTCATTCCCGGGAAGCCGCTGTCTCTGACCAGCTGCCGCACCGTATCGGTGACATAGCCCAGATCCTCGGCGATCACTTCCCGCTCTCCCAGGACCTCTTTCATCCGGTTGAACAGCTTCATGCCGGGCCCCTTCATCCAGGTTCCGTTTACGGCTGTTTTTGCTCCGTAAGGGATAGAATAGTACTCATCAAATCCTCTGAAATGGTCGATACGCACCACGTCATAGAGCTGGAAACAGTAGTTCAGCCGCTCCATCCACCACTGATATCCCGTGCTCTCATGGTAATCCCACCGGTACAGCGGATTCCCCCACAGCTGTCCCTCGGCTGCAAATCCGTCCGGCGGGCATCCCGCCACTGCCACAGGCACATTTTTCCCGTCTAACTGAAACAGCTCCGGTCTGGCCCAGGCGTCGGCGCTGTCCATGGCCACATAGATGGGAATATCGCCGATGATCTTCACTCCCCGATCGTTGGCGTAAGTCTTCAGTTTCATCCACTGTTTATGGAACAGATACTGAAGATACTGATGGAACTCGATCTCAAAATACAGCTCTCTCCTGTAATAGTCCATGGCGTTGGACCACCTGAGCCGGATATCCTCGGCCCACTCTGTCCAGGGCTTCCCGTCAAACCGCTCCTTCACCGCCATAAACAGAGCATAATCTTTCAGCCACCAGCTGTTTTTCTCCACGAAAGCCAGATATTCCCGATTCTTGATGACATGGCTCCTCTCATAGGCCTTTCTCAGGATAGGATACCTTCCCAGATACATTTTCTCATAATCGATATCTTTTGGATCGCTGCCGAAATCCACGGCCTCACATTCCTTCTCCGTCAGAACCCCTTCCTCGATCAGTTCTTCCAGACTGATAAAATACGGGTTTCCCGCATAGGTGGAAAATGACTGATACGGAGAGTCTCCGAAGCTGGTAGGTACCAGAGGCAGGATCTGCCAGTAGCACTGCCCCGCCTCTTTCAGCCAGTCCACAAAATCATAGGCGCTCTTTGAAAAACATCCGATGCCGTACCTGGACGGCAGACTGGTTATGGGCAGTAAAACGCCTGATGCTCGATTCATATTCATCCTTCCCTTCTCACGATTCGGTTGTTATCATCACCCCATAGTGATCAGAGACCACCGGGTAGTTTGTGTCATTGCAGATCACCTTCGAGCTCTGTACAGACGCTTTCCTGCTGCACCAGATATAATCGATGCGCATCCCTGTCTGCTGCTTTCCTTCCTCTCTCCAGCCGTCGATGACATGGCCAACGGTGATTCCCTGATCCTTTTCTCCGGCCAGCTCATAGGTATCCAGCCAGCCGGAATCCTTCACATAATCATATCCTTCCTGCGCCCGGTCCGAGGGACTGTTAAAGTCCCCCATGATCCAGACGGTCTCTCCGCCGTTGAGACGTGTCTCCAGGTGATCCCGGACCCGGTCCCACTGGCGGTCAAAAGGCTCCTCTTCGTCTCCCCACCAGCCCATGTGAACAGTATAAAACCACTGGCCTCCGACCCGGATCCCCACCGTCTTTCTGGTCTTCCAGTTGGAAAAAGACCGGCTCTCACTGATATAAAACTGCTCTGCGGCTTCTGCGGGCCTGCGGGAAAATACGGCAAGCCCCTCTTCATAGATATCATAGCCCACCTTGGCCGGCGCCCAGGTCCAGCAGTAGTCCAGGCCCTCCTCTTTCAGAAGTCTGGCCAGATTCAGGCCATGATTATCCTCCCGGACAGGGCCGGCACAGTCCGGACAGGAAACGAAGCCTGTCTGTTCCGGCTCTTTAACCGGGGAGGATGCCATGGTCTGGTTGACCTCCTGGAGAGCGATGATGTCCGGCTTCTCCTTTTTCACCAGTTCAGCAAAGATCCGGAGCTTTTTCTCATAGTCCGGCTCGATCAGACTGTGGGTATTCAGGGTTATCAGCTTCATGGGAAGCACATCCTTTCATATTTACTAGGATTTCTTATAGTATATCGTTGATATCCGACTTCAGCACATCGGCCTTGGGCCCGTAGACGGCCTGGATGCCGTTGTCCTTTTTCAAAAGCCCCAGAGCACCTTCGGCCTTCCACTGAGGAAGTTCTGCTACCTTGGAAGGATCCTTAACGGTGACACGAAGTCTGGTCATGCAGGCATCCACCAGAGTGATGTTCTCTCTTCCGCCCAGAAGTCCGATGATCCTCTCCGCCTGGCTGTTGCCGCCCTGGCTTCCGGACTGACGCTGACCGGAACCGGTCTCTTCCTCGGGACCCTCATCCGTATAGTTCCCCAGACGTCCTGGAGTGGCAAATTTCATCCTGTCGATCATCACATAAGCTACCACGTAGCCGATGGCAAAGAATGCCACGACACAGATCACAAAGTTGATCAGGTCTCCTCCCAGCCCTGCCTTCAGGGACATGGGCACTCTGGTGACGAACTCCAGGTTGCCAAAGGAGTGGAGTCTCAGATGGATAATTCCTGCCATGGCAAAAGCGCAGCCCTGAAGAACCGCATACACCACATACAGAGGAAGGGCACAGAACATGAACATAAATTCCAGAGGTTCGGTAACGCCTGTCAGGAACACGGCCAGCACGGTGGAGAAGAACATGGAACGATACCTCTGTTTCTTATCCGGGTCCACTCTCCGGTACATGGCGAGAGCGATGCCCAGCAGCAGGCCTGTGGCGCCGATCATCTGTCCTACCTTGAATCTGGCAGGGATTACATTGGTCATCAGGTCCGTATAGGAAGCCATGTTTCCTGCATCCTTAAAGTTGATCAGGTCGGTGACCCATGCAAGCCACAGAGGATCCTGGCCAAACACCTGAGAACCTGCGTTGATGCCTGTCTGGATGGTGTAGGTACCGCCGAAGGACGTATAGTTCATGGGGATGGTCAGCATGTGATGGAGACCAAAGGGAAGGAGAAGCCTTTCCAGTGTTCCGTAAATAAACGGCGCCAGTATCGGAGATGTGGAAGAAGAGTTGGCAATCCACACACCGAAACTGTTGATACCCGTCTGAACTACGGGCCAGACCACTGCCAGCACCATGGAAACGATAACGGACCAGACGATGACCACCATGGGCACAAAACGCTTGCCGTTGAAAAATGCCAGGGCATCCGGAAGCTTTCTATAATTATAATACTTATTATAAATAATTCCACCAACAAATCCGGAAATAATTCCTACAAACACGCCCATGTTCAGAGCCGGAGCACCCAGAACCGATGTAAAATAGCCGTTTACCAGGATCTCCTGGCCGAACAGAGTGTGGGTCACTGCCTCGGGATCATTTAACATGGCGGCGCTGACTCCGAAAATGG
Source organism: uncultured Hungatella sp. (assembly GCA_910586845.1). Classification (GTDB taxonomy): domain Bacteria; phylum Bacillota; class Clostridia; order Lachnospirales; family Lachnospiraceae; genus UBA3402. Next base: position 4,947 of record CAJUJV010000030.1, on the reverse strand, counting down.
CGCCGGTAATACAGTTAATAAGGATAAATGCGATCACGGCCGCAAAAGCGCCGCCTGCCCGCTCTTTGGCCCAGGAACCGCCGATGGCCACCGCAAACAGGATGTGCAGGTTGTTGATCACGGCCCAGCCGATGTTCTCCATGGTGCTTCCGATCATCAGGATCATATGAAGGTCCGCGCCTGCCATCTGTACCAGCTTTCCAAGGCTGATCATCAGTCCGGCTGCGGGCATGACGGCGATAACCACCATCAGAACCTTGCCCAGCTTCTGGAGGAAATCAAAGTTGATGCCCGGTTTCCCTCCCTTTTTCTCCTGGGCCGGCTCTGCCTGAGCCGCCGGGGTCTCTGCCGATGTTTCCTGAACCTGTTCTTTCTGTGCTCTGACGGTGAGAACCGGAGTCTTTCCTCCCTGCACCTCTCCCTCGCCGTACTCCAGAGTCTTTCCGTCCATCCCTCCGCACACCAGAACCGGTGTGATGGGGTTGATCTGCTTCTCGGCCAGGGCGGCCAGATCCACCTGGGCGATCAGATCCCCTGCCTTCACCTTGTCGCCTGCCTTTACGAAGACCTGAAAGCATTCGCCCTTAAGCCCTACGGTCTCCAGGCCCACATGGATCAGAAGCTCCAGCCCATCCTCCGTGCGGAACCCGTAGGCATGAAGCGTCTCTGCCACGGAGGCCACTTCTCCGTCCACAGGGCTGGTGATCCTTCCGTCTGCGGGGATCACAGCGATGCCGTCGCCGATGATCTTCTGAGAAAACACCGGATCAGGAACCTGGTCAAGAGGCACAGCCTTGCCTGTTGCCGGAGACAGAATGCTGATCTTCATCAAGTCGTCTTTCTTACTACTCATATCATTTCCCTCCTGTTTTTATGCAAGCTTTACGCAAACCCGTTGCAATTAATATACATCTTTTGCATATAGATTGCAATATTTTCCATTGATTTTTCATTAATTCTATATTTATCACAAAAATTTATATCATATTTTGTGCATTTTTCTGTTTTTTTCTCTGGGTTACTCAAATAATCCTGTGCCTTCTTATTTTATCCTTCATATTTTGTTTTGCAATTGCATTTATATTTCTTTATTTATTGCATTATTGTTGCGCTATTTTGCACATTTTTATATGCACACAGCCGTTGACTTTTTCTGTATTATCTCCTACAATAAAGTCAGTTATGAAAATATGATTTCCGGAGGTGTGTAAATTTATGGCAGTTACCATCAAAGAAGTGGCGGCTCTGGCCGGCGTGTCTCCCTCCACCGTGTCCAGGACCTGCAAAGACAATCCCTCCATCAGCGAAGAGACCAAAGAAAAGGTACGCCGCGCCATGGCACAGCTGGGATATGAGCCGGGGCCTTCGTCTCAGAACGGGACTCCTCAGCCTCCAAACGCAAGGACCATCGGCATTATCCTGCCTCCGTCCCAGAAGGAAACCTATGAAAATTCCTTTTATCTGGAAACCATCCGTGGTATCAGCCAGTTCTGCAGCAACCGGCAGTATATCAATACAGTGATCACCGGACAGGATGAGGATGAGCTGCTGAAGGTCATACGGGATCTGGCCCGAAGCGGACAGGTGGACAGTTTTATCATCCTCTACTCCAGGCAGCAGGACCCGGTGATCGAATATCTCTACAACGAAGGACTTCTCTATGTGCTTATCGGAAAAGCCTATCAATATGCCAACCAGACCATCTATATCGACAATGACAACCTTCTGGCCGGACAGGAGGCGGCCGAATACCTGATCCGGCTGGGCCACAGAAAGATCGCTTATCTGGGCAGCGACAGCAGCCTGATGTTTTCTGCCGACCGCAGATCCGGATATCAGCTGGCTCTGGCTATCCATCACCTGCCTCAGATTCCGGAATACTGCGTGGAGATGCCTTCCAGCCCCCGGGAAAGCCCCCGGCTTCTTGTAGATCTTTTAAAAGGCCCGGACCGGCCTACGGCCATTGTGGTCAGCGATGACATCCTGGCTGTGATCCTGGAAAGGATCTGCATGGAGATCGGACTGTCTATCCCCAAAGACCTGTCCATCATCTCCTTCAATAACTCCCTGCTGGCCAGGCTCACCTCGCCGCAGCTGACTTCCATGGATGTCAATTCCTGCCAGCTGGGCATCGAGGCCGCCTCTCAGATCATCAACCACATGGAAAATCCCAATCTGCTGGCAACAAAGATCATCGTTCCCCACTATCTGGTGGAGCGGGACAGCTGCCGGGCCCCTGACAGCCTGTCTCAAAGCTCTTCTTAAAAAAGGAAAAGGGAGCCCCCGTCCTAAGGACTCCCTGTATCCCTGTCTCTTATTTTGTCAGCTCTTCTCCCAGTCTTTGACATGCTGCCAGAGCCTGGTCGTCGGGTTCGTTGTTGGCGGTCACGCCTTCCCCTCCTGCAATAACGGCTCCTGCGCTCTCCATGCGTCCGCACCACTGCCGCATCCATTCTCCGTCTCCCCAGTCATAAGACCCGAAAAGACCGATCTTCTTCCCTGACGCAAAGGCTTCCACCGCCGACACAAAGGGTTCCATCTCCCCTTCCTCCAGCTCCTCGGCTCCCATGGCCGGACAGCCCAGGGCAAAGACAGGCTCATCCTTTACCATCTCCGGTGAGGCAGATCCCACCTCCAGAAGGACTCCCCTGGCTCCCCCTCTGTCGATTCCCTCTGCCACGGACCGGGCCATAATTTCCGTGTTTCCTGTGCCGCTCCAATAGATCACATAAATATCTTTCATAGTTACCCCTTTCCTGTCAGGTCACGGCGATCCTCTCCAGCGGATAACCGGCTATGGCCTCTTCCATAGCCAGCTCCCGAACCCTGTCGTACCGGGCAAAGATCTCCGCCGCCTGCTCCTTATTGTGATAAACTTTCCAGTATTTTTCCAGAAGACAGTTTTTACCCCTGTTTTTAATAAATCCTTCCACATCCTCCACAGGATACTCCAGGATCACTCCCAGTTCATGGGGAAATCCCTGCCTGCTTTTCTCATACCCGGCATATCTCTCCCGCAGCTTTATGATCACGGAGACCACATCCGTGCCCTCATAGCCCCGGTCAGCCAGAAATTTCCGCACCGGTTCCTGTTCCAGATGATCTCTCAGCTTCTCATACCGATAAAGCAGAAGAACCTCCCTTCCGCTTCCGACAGACAAAAGGATGCACAGAACGCCGCTTCCTCTCAGGATCTTCACAAGCCTTTTCCAGGTTCCTCTCTCCGCCGACATGACATTGGCCGCTTTGATCCCTTTCAGCACAGGGGCGCAGTGACTGGCCACAAAAAATCTCAGACGGGATTCCAGACTGCACTGATTTAAAAATGATAACATGACGTCTGCCGACATTTTTTGCTCCTCCTTCTCTCTATCATCTCCGGAATCAGGAAATCTATGCGGTCTGATTTCTCTGACTCTCTCTTATGTTAGCACACGCTAACTTCAGTTTCAAGTATGGCAGACGGTAAATTTTTCTCAACAGTGGGAAGACAGATCCCGCCTTGCACCCAAAGGCAAAATATGGTACACTATGTCCGTCAGGATTTTCCTGAAAGAAGAGGAATATCCTGGAGACCATACTACAATTTTTTATAAAATCACAGAAGGGACTATCATATGAAAACAGGATTTGACAACCGGCAGTATCAGATCATGCAGTCAGAGCATATCCGGCAGCGGATCAGCCAGTTCGGAAACAAGCTCTACCTGGAATTCGGAGGAAAACTGTTTGACGACTACCATGCTTCCAGAGTCCTTCCGGGATTTGCTCCGGACAGCAAACTGCAGATGCTGATGCAGCTTGCGGACCAGGCCGAGATCGTCATAGTCATCAATGCCGCTGATATTGAGAAAAACAAAATCCGTTATGACCTGGGCATCACCTATGACATGGATGTTCTCCGTCTGATCCAGTCTTTTCAGGACAGGAACCTCTATGTGGGAAGCGTGGTGATCACCCAGTATGCCGGTCAGCCTGCTGCCGACACTTTTAAAGAAAAACTGGAGCGCATGGGTATCCGGGTATACCGCCACTACCGCATCGAAGGCTACCCCAACAATGTCTCCACCATCGTAAGCGACAACGGCTACGGAAAAAACGACTACATAGAGACCTCCAGACCTCTGGTCATCGTCACGGCGCCGGGACCCGGAAGCGGCAAGATGGCTACCTGCCTGTCCCAGCTCTACCACGAGAACCGCAGAGGGATCAAGGCCGGCTACGCCAAATTTGAAACCTTTCCCATCTGGAACCTGCCTTTAAAGCATCCTGTAAACCTGGCCTATGAGGCCGCCACCGCTGATCTCAACGATGTAAATATGATCGATCCCTTCCATCTGGAAGCTTACGGCGAAACCGCCGTCAATTACAACCGGGATGTGGAGATCTTTCCGGTGCTGAACGCCATCTTCGAAGGCATCTACGGCTCCAGTCCCTATAAATCTCCCACAGACATGGGTGTCAACATGGCAGGCAACTGTATCATTGACGACGAGGCCTGCCGACAGGCCTCTCTCCAGGAGATCCTCCGCCGTTACTATCATGCTCTGAACCGCCTGGCCAGAGGCGAGGGGTCCCAGGACGAGGTCTTCAAGATCGAACTTCTGATGAAACATTCCCGGATCACGGCGCTGGACCGGAAGGTAGCCGTGGCCGCCAACGACAAGGCAGAACAGAGCCGGACTCCCGCCGCAGCAATGGAGCTGCCTGACGGCCGCATCGTCACCGGAAGGACCAGCGATCTGTTAGGCTCCTCCGCTGCCCTCCTTCTCAACGCAGTCAAGGCCCTGGGAGACATCCCCGACGAGATCCATCTCATCGCCCCTTCCGCCATCGAGCCTATCCAGAAACTGAAGGTCAATTATTTCGGAAGCAGGAATCCCCGGCTCCACACCGACGAAGTCCTCATCGCCCTGTCCATGTGTGCCGCCACAGACGAAAATGCCC
>CAJUJV010000029.1:31098-41682 GCA_910586845.1 uncultured Hungatella sp. | reverse complement strand
AAGCCTCTGCTGAACACGATTTTCGTTTTAAGAGGCTCATCGGAATGCCCGGTGCGCCGGAGTGAGCACGAATTCATTTGCAGAATCTGCCGTCAACACCCCCCGCACAGGGCTTTTGACACCCGAATCCTATAGAAGAACAAAAAAGAGCCCATGATCCGGTTCTCCCGGAAACATCGGCTCTTCCTGCTGTTTCTTCTCTGCCCCCAATCAGCCGGACAATACCGGACTGTTCTGAGGATACACGTCAGCCGACTGCATAAAAACAAACCTTTATGCCGCCGGTCTTCTCTCCCGTACAGACCTATCCGGCCCGCCTGAAGAATCTAAAAGGATTCCTGTCACAAGTCATCCTGATACAAGAACCGGAGCATAATGATACGCTCTGCCTGAAATCTCTCTGGTTTAATATACAATGCTTTCTCATGACAATCCTCCTTTCTCTGTGAACTGGTAACGATCATACCATATTTCCTGTTCCTGGTAAAGGACTTTTCCTTTACGCAAGTCTTACGGTATCCTTACATTTTCCTGCCCAAAGCCCCTGTTTATTTCTTCTCACGGATCACGCCGTTTTCGTCGATGACCGCATTGGCGGAAATGCTCTGAAGATACTGAAAGCTCTTCTTACGTTTTCCCTGGTCGGTAATAAGAGTGGTACGGCACCCGGACTGAAGACAGGGCACAAACCGAAACTCCACAAGACCCTCTCTGGTGATATCCGCTTCCACAAGCCCCGTCTCCCTGGTCTTGCTGTTGAACCAGAAATTACCCAGACTGTAGAATATGGGGACTCCTTTATAATATTCCACTCCCTGAAGACAGTGGGGATGATCGCCGATGACCAGGTCAGCCCCGGCATCGATATACTGATGTCCCAGCCTCTGCTGATCCGCCTCAAACCGGCTGACGCCCTCCGTGCCCCAGTGCACATAGACCACTACAAAATCGCTGTTTTCCTTTGCCCTGCGGATCACGTCAAGGAACACCGCCGGGTCATAGGTCCTTAAAACCCCGGCTCTGGTATCCGTGGCCTCTCTGGTGTACACATAGGACCGTTCCACCTGAGTGGCACTGACATAGGCGATCTTCATGTCACCTGCCTGGAAACAAACGATCTCCCTGGCCTCATCCAGGTTCCGGCCGGCTCCCACATAGGGGATCTTGTAGGTTTCCAGAGTATCCAGTGTGTCTAAAAGAGCCGTCTCTCCATAATCATAGACATGATTGTTGGCCACAGACACGATGTCCGCAGACAGCAGGGACAGATTGGCCGCAGTCTCCGGCTTGGCCCGGAAAGTAAATGTCTTTCCCGACAGAGGCGTTCCCCGGTTGCTGTAGGCAAATTCGTTGTTGATCATCATGATATCCGCAGATTCCATCCGGGCAATTACCTCCGGAGTGATGCATCTGGTGATGTCGTCTCCGTTATTGTGGTAGTATACCATGTTGGCATAGCCCTCTGCGAAGCTGATATCTCCCGCAAAGGACAGGGTTACCCTGCCTTCTGTTTTGGGTTCCTTTACATAGACCTGCTGCGAACCGGAAGTTCCGGTCTCTCCGGCTGCCTGATCCTGACCGGAAGACGCAGCCGTATTGAGGCACAGATCCTTTCCCGGGGCCGCCCACGCCGTCAGGCCAGATGATCCTGCCGCCGTCAGAGCCAGGGCCGTCATCACTGCTGTTATCCTGTGTGCTTTCATCTTTGCTCCTTCCCGTTCCGGACCTTACACCGCTCTGTCCGGATATTCTTCTCTCACAAATCTCTCCAGAACCGGTATGGATCTCTTCACTTTCTCCGTGTCGATACAGTATGCCATACGGAAATACCCGGGCACGCCGAAATTGTCCGACGGCACCAGGATGAGATCATAGTTCTTCGCCTTCATACAGAATGTACCTGCATCCTCCTCCAGCGCTTTGGGGAAAATATAGAAGGTTCCCCCCGGCTTTACCACCTGGAATCCCAGCCTGACCAGGGCATCGTAGAGCAGATTCATATTGGTCTCATACACCGACAGATCGCTGGTCTGATCCAGGACCTTTGCCACGGCCAGCTGGACGCTGGAAGGGGGACAGTTATGTCCGATGCCCCGGCTGATCTGTCCGCACATCACCGCCAGGATATCGGCATCCGTACATCTGGGGTTCACCGCCACATAGCCGATACGCTCTCCCGGCAGGCTCAGACTCTTGGAATATGAATAGCAGGAGATGGAGTTGTCGTAATACCCGGACACATAGGGAACATCCGCCCCCTCAAACACGATCTCCCTGTAGGGCTCGTCGCTGATGAGAAAGATGTCATGTCCGTACTCCTTCTGCTTCCTCTCCAGAAAGTCCGCCAGTTTCTCTATGGTCTCCGTGGAGTAGACCGCACCTGAAGGATTGTTGGGAGTATTGATCAGCACTGCCATGACTTTTTCGTTCATCGTCTCTTCCAGCGCCTGAAAATTGATCTGAAAGCTCTCCGTGTCCGCAGGAACTACCTTCAGCCTTGCCCCGGACAGGTTCACATAAGGTCCGTACTCGGGAAAAAAGGGTGCGAAGGTAAGAATCTCATCTCCCGGAACCGTCACACACCGGAACGCGTGGGCCAGAGCCCCTGCGGCTCCCGAAGCCATAAAAATATGTCTGGCTTCGTAATCCATGCCGAAGCGGCGGTTCAGGCTGTCGGCCACCGCCTTTCTCACGCTGTCGATGCCCAGAGAAGGGCTGTACCCGTGAACAGCCATGGGATCTTCGTCTCTTAAAAGACGGATCATCCCTTCTGTATAGTCATGGGGGCAGGGCACGCTGGGATTGCCCAGACTGTAGTCGAATACATTGTCATATCCGATCTCCCGGCCTCTTGCCGTGGCATATTCACTCAGTTCCCGGATAATGGATTTTCCTCTCAGCATGGTTTTATAGATTTCATTTATCATAAGACTCTCCTCCTCATGAACCGACAGGGCCGCCGGCAGTATCTGCCCTGCCTCGGGAACGCCTGGGGCTTCCTCAATAAACCTATGGTATCACAGGGAACGGGGATTATCAAGTCAAAAGCGCCTGCGGAATTTCGGGTTTACAAACCATATAAAATCAGTTATACTTGGGGCATATTTTGGAAAGGGGAACCTTCTTTATTATGAAACCGGCACTGATCATCGGTTCCACCTGTGTGGACGTTATCATTCATCTTGACCATCTCCCTGTCACTCAGGAAGATCTCCATCCTTCTTCCCAGACCATGGCCATAGGAGGATGTGCCTATAATGTATCCCATATCATGAGGCTTCTCGATGCTCCCCACACCTTCATAAGCCCTGTGGGCACCGGTATGTACGGCAACTACGTGGCCGACCGGATGCAGGCGGCGGGGATCCCCGTCTCTGTCCGGATCCCGGACCGGGACAACGGCTGCTGCTACTGTCTGGTAGAAGCTTCCGGGGAGCGCACATTCCTTTCCTATCACGGCGTAGAATATACCTTTCAGGAATCCTGGATGGAACCTTACGATGCCTCTTCTTTCGGGCTGACCTACATCTGCGGTCTGGAGGTGGAAGAACCTACGGGGATCTGCCTGATCTCCTGGCTGGAGAAGCATCCCGGCCTCGAACTGTGTTATGCCCCCGGCCCCCGGGGCTGCCGGATATCCCGGGAGAAGACCGACCGGATCATGGCTCTTCATCCCATGCTTCATATCAATGAACAGGAATCTCTGGATCTGACGGGAGCCGGCTCCTATGAGAAGGCTGCGGATATCCTGAACGGCCGCACCGGCAACACGGTCATCATAACCCTGGGCTCTAAAGGAGCATACTGCCTGGAGAAAGGCGGCGCGCATTATCTTACCGTCTCTCCTCCCGTGCCGGCGGTCTGCGACACCATCGGGGCCGGCGATGCCCACATCGGCACCATCCTGGCCTGTCTGACAAAGGACATCCCTCTGCCCCAGGCCCTGGCCTATGCCAATCTGGTGGCAGGAGCAGTTACTATGGTTCCCGGCGCTTCCCTGCCCCCTGATAGGGTGCCGCCCTTTTCCGGTCTTTAATCCTGTTTTAAAGGAGTATCTGAACCATGCCCCATCGTGGAATCCTGCTGCTGACATGTATCCTGACGATACATCTGATCCCCGTGATCATAACCATACTGACAGCCGTTCCTGCCCGCTGCAGATTCCGGCGGCTTTCTGTTTTTCTGCTGACAGCCGCCTCTCTTGTGCTGAACGGGGCCGGTTATGTTCTGGCCCACCTGATCCTGTTTCATCATGTCCGTATTAAAGAAACTGCCTATCGGGTGGGGATGATCCTGTTTACCTGGGAGGATCTCCCCGCCTTTCCCATGATGCTGGGCCTGTGCACGTTCTTTGCCCTGATCTTCGGATATCTGCTGCGCCTGGGGTTCGGGCCCGGCGGCTTCCGGGGCGTCTGGAAACCGCGGAAACCTCTCGTCCTGCTCTCTCTGTCAGGGATCCTTCTTATTTTAATCCTGTGGGTCCCTGTTTCTGTTTCCGCCAGAAGGAAACTGGTGATCAATGAGCTGTGCAGCACCAATGCCACACTCCTTCCGGATGAAAACATGCAGGTATGGGACTATGTGGAATTGTATAACTCCGGGTATATCTCCTATCCTGTCATTGGTCTCTATCTTTCCGACGACCAGGATGAATTGAAAAAATACCGGATAGAAGATATGATCCTGGCCCCCCGCACACACCTTCTGATCTTTCTGGATGACAGATCCTCTTTCCGGATCTCCGACAAGGGAGAGACCGTCTGGCTGTCGGATGAGGATGGGACTGTCCTGGATCAGGTCTTTTGTCCTCCTCTGACTGTGGATACCGGATACTGTCGTGTTCCCGACGGCGGTTCTGTCTTTGAAGTGCGGACCGGCTCTCCGGGAGGTGATAACCAGGCATCCTCCCTGGTCCTGTCCGCCCCCGTTTTTTCCAGACCCGGCGGATTTTATGAAGAAGGATTTGAACTGTTTCTTTTCTCGGAAAACAATGCCAGGATCTACTACACTCTGGATGGCAGCACTCCTTCTCCGGATTCACTGCTCTATGAAGGCCCTGTCCCAATCAGCGATGCCAGCAGCAATCCCAATGTGTGGAGCATGAGAGAAGACGTGTCCTCCGGATTCCTTACCGGGGAGATCTTAAACACCGAGTACGATCCTCCCGGTTACCGGGCCCCCGACAAGCCGATCGACAAATGCACGGTCATCCGGGCCCTGTGTATGGATGAGTACGGACATACCAGCCCCGTCTCCTCGGCTTCTTATTTTGTTGGCTTTGACGCCAAAAAAGGCTATGACGGGATGAATATCCTGTCTGTCATCACCGACCCGGACAATCTCTTCGATCCCGAAAAAGGAATCTATGTCCTGGGAAATATTTATGACCTCTTTGCCTCCTCAGAAAAAAACGTATGGTACGCGCCCTTCTGGTGGTGGTGGGATGCCAACTACAGACAGAGAGGAAAGATGTGGGAACGGCCGGTATGTCTCCAGTTTTTCGATCAGCACCGGCAGCCGGTGCTTACCAAAAACGGCGGCATGCGCATACAGGGAGGCGGAAGCCGGGGGTATCTGCCCAGAAGCTTTAACTTTTATTCCAGAAAAGAGTATGACGGCGAAAAACGCCTGAAAGCCCCTCTTTTTGACAACAGCTACGAACCGAAGAGGGTCACTCTCTTCGCCGGAGGAGACGACTATCTGGTCAAGCTCAACGATTATCTTATGGCTTCTCTGATACCGGACCGGAATTTTTCCACCATGAAATTCGAACCATACAGCATGTTTCTCAACGGAGAATACTGGGGGGTCTACTGGCTGACTGAGAAATACGACGAAGAATATTTTGAATATTATTACGACGTGAGAGGCGACAATGTGGTCATGATCAAAAACGGAGGCGTCTCTCTGGGAATGGCAGAAGATATCGATCTCTACAGCCGGCTTCGGTCCTTTGTCTTAAACAACGACATGTCTCTTGACGAAAATTACCAGACAGCCTGCACGCTTATGGATATGGACAGCTATATCGATTATTATGCGGCCGAGATCTATATTTCCAGGACCGACGACTGGCCCGGCGGCAATTATGCCCTGTGGCGGACCCGGGATGTGGAGGAAGGAACCTTCTCTGACGGAAGATGGCGGTGGATTCTTTTCGATGTAAACAGCGGAGGCATGACCTCCTCCCGGTCATTTGATGACACTCTTACCATGACCAGAAGCGCGGATCCTCTTTTTGACAGTCTGATAAAAAATCATCAGTTTTATGACCAGTTTGTCTCCACCATCCTGGATATGGCTCAGACAGAATTTGATCCTGACCGGATCAGCGATTTTATCGATCATTTTCAGGACTTTATGAAGGATCCGATCGAAAAAGAATATCTCCGTTTTTACGGCTCCGACCAGAACGTTCTCGCCGAATTTTACCGGCAGACAGAGGATGTCCGGACTTTTTTCAATGAGCGATACGGCTATATCACCAGTTATTTTGACTGCAGTTTAAAAAACGGTTCCACATGGGAACCCAAGACAGAAAGGAACAGATCTGTCCCATGAAAATTCAAATCACATTTCCGCGCATATGCGCCCTGGCCATGACCTGCTGTTTTCTGTTTCTCACGAGAGCCTTTCTGGTGCTCCCCTCAGAAAGCAGCCCCTCTATCCCGGAGCCCGGTCCCTCCGGTGAAGGTCAGACCTCCTTCCCTCTGACCAAAGCGGATCTGAACACGGATCCCGGCTCCGGATCAATGATCGATCTGTCCCAGCTCTCTGATGATTACACCATCACCCAGGCAGGCACCTATATCCTGACAGGGGAATATAACGGGCAGATCTCTGTGGATGCCGAGGAACAGATCGTACATCTGTATTTAAAAGACGTGAGCATCCATTCCCGGTCCGGCCCGGCCATCCTTGTGAACTCTGCAGGAAAAGTGGTGATCACTCTGGCAGAGGGCACGGACAATATCATCCGGGACAGCGCCCACTACAGAGGCTCCGACAATCAGGATGCCTCCATCTACAGCAGCTGCGATCTGACTATCAACGGTTCCGGAGCTCTTTCTCTCTATGGATACTACAATGATGCCCTTCATTCCAGGGATACGGTCAAGATCCTGGGAGGCGACATCTTCCTCCAGTCTTCCGGCCACGGGATCCAGGGCAATGACGGGATCCTGATCAGCGCCGGCTCCCTCCGGATCGAGAGCAAAAAATCCGGCCTCCGCACCACAAAATCGGGAAAGGATGACAGAGGCACCATAGATCTGTGCGGAGGACAGATCTCGGTCATAGCGGGAGAGTACTCCATCGTTTCCTCCGGCGATCTCTATGTCCGCAACTGTTCGGTACGGACAGACTCTGTTCTGGGACAGCTGGACGTGGCAGGAAGCCGGTTTCTGACAGCGGGGTGCCTGGAAGATGAGTAGAGCCAGACATGAATACAAATATCTGATCAATCAGGCAGAGGAAGAGCTTCTGAGACAGAGAGCCGCCTGTATCCTGGCCCCTGATCCCTACTCCGGCCCCGACGGCTCTTATTTTATCCGAAGCCTGTATTTTGACGATCATAACGACAGCTGCCTTCTGGATAATGAGAGCGGCACGGACCGGCGTTCCAAATTCCGCATGCGGTATTACAATGACGACATCTCCCTCCTCCGGCTGGAGAAAAAGAGCAAGGTGCGGGGAATGACCATAAAAGTGTCCTGCCCGTTGACTCCGGAGGAAGGACAGATGCTGGCAGAAGGCCGGATCCCTGCCGTGACTCCCGATCTGTCCGGCCAGAAGCAGCAGCTTTTTCTGGAGCTGCAGCTCAGATGCCTTACTCCCAGAGTCATCGTATCCTATGAGCGCATTCCCTTTGTCTATCCGGCGGGAAATGTGCGGATCACCTTTGACAGGAAGCTGTCTTCTTCCGGCGACACCGGCCGTTTTCTGTCAGGAGACTACGGTTTCCGGCCGGTCATGAGCCCCGGCAGCAGCGTCCTGGAAGTCAAGTGGGACCAGCTGCTCCCTCTTCATATCCAGGATTCTCTGCAGCTCAACAGCCTGCAGTGGACTTCCTTCTCAAAATATTACATGTGCAGAGTGTATCATCTCTAAAAAGACGGAAAACGCAAAAGGAGAATATTTATGGAATTAAAGGAAATGATTGAACGGGCATTTTTAAAAGGTTACGTATCGGGAAGCCTGGATGTGGGCACGGTCCTGGTCTGTATCCTGTCCACGGCCGTGATCGCCGTATACATCTTTATGATCTACAAAAGCATAAACCGGAATTCCTTTTACAACAAAAATTTCAGCCTTTCCCTGATCGCCCTGGCCGTCATCACATCTTCCGTCATCCTCACGATCCAGGCCAACATCGTAGTGTCCCTGGGAATGGTAGGCGCCCTGTCCATCGTCCGCTTCCGGACCGCTATCAAGGATCCCATGGACCTGGTCTTCCTCTTCTGGTCCATCAGCGCAGGCATCATCTGCGGAGCAGGTTATGCCATCATCGCTGTCATCGCCTCCCTTGCGGTCACGGCGGCGCTTGTGCTGTTTGCCATGATGCCGGAATCCAGAAGCTCCCTGATCCTGGTGGTCAATGCCGATTCTCATAAGAGGGAAGAAGAGATCATGGAGATCGTGGAAAAAAGCTGCCGCTATGCCAGGACACGGGCCAGAAATGTGCTGAAAAACAGTCTGAGCCTGACAGTGGAAGTTCAGCCCCGGAATCAGAAAGTCATGATGGCGGAACTGATGGAACTGGATGGCATTACCTCTGCCTCTCTGGTAGAACACAGCGGCGATATCACCCTCTAATCTTCTGCCCTCAGACAGGCCAGAAATCGTTCCCCATATTTTTCAAATTTGAATTCACCTACCCCGGACACCGTCAGCATCTCGGCTCTCGTCCGGGGTTTTATGATACACATATGAGTCAGTGTCTTATCGGAAAATACAATGTAGGGAGGTACTTTTTCTTCTCTCGCGATCTCTGTTCTGAGGCCTCTCAGTCTCTCAAACAGACTTTCTTCTTTCTCTGTAAACCGTTCTTTTCCTGACGAACCCGCTTTATTCTTCCTGCTCCCGGACCGTGTTTCCTTTACAGGTCTGTCAGGCTCTTTTGCCAGTTTCATAAGGATCTGCTTATGGTCTTCCGTGACCTCTCTGGATTTCGCCGTCAGCTTAACCACGGCATAATCGTCACCGGTAACGGACAGGTATTCTTCTAATTGGAGATAATTCAACACCTGTCTGATCCTGTATGTGGGAACTTTGCTTAAAACGGCATAATAAGGGTTTTCATTCATTCTGTAGCTCTTTATCTTCGCAGTATTGGCTCCATGCACCGTATCAATGATCACCGTCGTGCCGTATCTCTGCCTGCTGCTGTCTGCACAGCCGATCAGTGCCCTGGCGATCTCCGTTACGTCCGCCTGCTCAAACTGAGTCAGGCAATTGGAGCAGTTTCCGCAGTAATTGCTTCCGTACTCTCCAAAATACTTTAATATGTAATCCCTGAGACATTCATTGGTAAAGCAATAGAACGTCATCTTCCTCAGCCGCTCTTGGTCCCGTTCCCTTACTATGGCCCTGGTCACTTCATCCAGTTCCCCGTTGTCCTGGTTATTGTCGATAAACAGCTGATTGGTGATCACGTCTTTTCCGCTGTAATATAAGATACACTCTGCCGGTTCTCCGTCACGTCCTGCGCGGCCTGCCTCCTGATAATAGGATTCGATATTTTTCGGCATCCCGCAGTGGAGGACGAACCTTACATTGGACTTGTCGATGCCCATGCCGAAAGCGGACGTGGCCACGATGACCGGAGATCTGTCATAGATAAAATCATCCTGGTTCCGCCTCCGCTCCTCGTCCCTTAGTCCCGCATGATATCTGGTCGCCGAAAATCCATCCTTTATGAGCCTGTCACAGACTTCTTCCACATGTTTTCTGGTAAGGCAGTAGATAATACCGCTGTCCCCCCTGTGTGTTTCCAGATAATTTTTGATGGCGCCATATCTGTCTTTTACCGTCATAACGCCAAAATACAGATTGCTCCTGTCAAAACCCGTAGTGATCACCGCAGGACTTTGCAGCTCTAATATGTCGATAATATCATCTCTGACTTCCTTCGTTGCCGTAGCCGTAAAGGCGCTTACGACAGGGCGCTTTGGCAGTCTCTTAATAAATTCAACGATCTTTAAATAGCTCGGCCTGAAATCCTGTCCCCACTGAGATACACAGTGGGCCTCATCTACTGCTACCATCGCAATCTTACTGTGTAAGGCAAAATCCAGAAATTCTTCTGTGACCAGCCGTTCCGGCGCCACGTAAATAATCGGATACCGTCCCTGCTTTGCAAAGGCCAGGGCTTTGTAATATTGATTTACCGTTAAGGAGCTATTTAAAAAAGCGGCGTGTATTCCGGCCTGGTTTAGGCTTCCTACCTGATCTTTCATTAAAGAAATGAGCGGCGAAATCACCAGAGTGATCCCCTCCGTCATCAAAGCCGGTATCTGATAACACAGGGACTTACCTGCCCCAGTCGGCATGATACCTAAGGTGTCCTTCCCTTCCAGTATATTG
>CAJUJV010000029.1:0-31088 GCA_910586845.1 uncultured Hungatella sp. | reverse complement strand
ATCCAAAATATTTCTTTAAAACTTCGTATTTATTCACTCTGCTGCTCCATCTGTTTCGTCATGGTCTCCAGCTTCTCCCTCAGCAGTACCAGATTCACTCCTGCCGGGTTCAGCACATATCCTCTGGCATCCTTGATCAGAGAGCCTGAAAGAGCCTTGAAAGGCATAGTGGCCAGTCTCAGTCCCTTCCCCCGCTCCTTGCTGAATTTCTGGAATTCCCACATGTCGGAGAACAGAGGCTGCATCATATCGCCTTCCGGAGTCTTTAAATAGGGAATCTGAATATTCTGGCCCGGTTTCTTCGGATCAAATTCTCCCTCCACCCTGGACACGTCCACAGCCATGATATACCTGGACCGCATCAGGTTGGCCATCATCTCCTGCTCCATCTCCTGAAGGCGGATCCTCCTGTTCATATCCTGGGGAGACTGTCCGGGCCTCCTCAGTTCCTGGAGAAAATAGATCATGGTCAGCTGCAGAGTCGGATTGCTCCTGGGAAGGTTTTTGTCATCCCCTTCCGGCTGCTTGAGAGTCACCACCTGCTCGATGGGAAGAAACACGAATCCTGCCCCGTTGTGAAACACCAGCCGATTGACTCCGATCAGGTAAAGGCTGGTGTAAAACATGAGCATCTGCTCTTTCTCCACCTTCACCGCCGCCACGGGGTTCTTATTCTCCCCCTGCTCCCCGGCCCACTGTCTGGCCGCCTCTTCCTCCGTAAACAGATACACCTGATCGTCAAAGGTCTCCGGGGCGCACTCGATATAGGGCATCCTGGTACTCTGGGAAAACCCGGCATAAAAGGTATCAAGTCCCTGTAATTTCTTTATCATCAATCCATGATCTACTGCCATCTTTTTTATCCCCTCTTTTATCATTTTGAACCGTCTCTGACGGGATTCTGCCGTATATTTTAGCACGGTTTTGGAGGTGCGTAAACAACAAAATACCGGGCCGGGCAGAACTTCTTCTATTCTGCCTGGTCCGGTCTGCTGTCTCTGATCTTTCCCTGAACCCACATCCCGCTGTCATCCACATAGTATCCGTCGGGAGTCCATCGGTCGGCCCACATGCCGTCAGGGCCGCAGTAATAGTATATGTCCTTCCAGATGACCCAACCGGTCACCATGTATCCCTGCTCATTAAAGTAATACCATTTGTTACTGATATACTGCCAGTCGTTCATTGTATAACTCTGGTCCTCATTGCAGTACCACCAGCCCACGTCATCCTTCAGCCATGTACCGGCATTACTCTGTCCCGCTTAAGAAAACATCGCTTTTAGAAAAATGATTTTTGAAGTAATTTTCCTCTTCCGCCTCCAGAGTGATGCTGATCCGGGGCCTGATCCCTTCCTCCCACCGTCCCTCAGGCGGATCCGTTATATGGCAGCCGGTTACGGAATATCTGCTGTCAGAGACGGCGGCCGCCACCTTTCCGCCGTCGCGGCCCGCCTCAATATCTGATGTGATCCTTACGGACACGCTGCTTATCTGCTGTCCCACCCATAGGCCGGACAGGTCCCGGACAGTATCAGTATCCACACCAAACCAGCTGCCAGCCATCTCTTTTTCCTGTACATGACTCAACCTGCCGGTATTACCTGCGCATATTCTGGACCCACACTCCGTTGCCGTCCACATAGTACCCGTCGGGAGTCCATCGGCTGACCCACATGTCGCCGTCGGGACCGCAGTAATAGTACACGTTCTTCCAGTGCACCCATCCGGTCACCATGTATCCGCGCTCATTAAAGTAATACCACTTGTTATTGATATACTGCCAGTTGTTCACCGTATAGCTCCGGTCCGCGTTGCAGTACCACCAGCCCACGCTGTCCTTCAGCCACGCGCCGGTTCCGTCCTGCCCGGGACCTCCCGTATTGCCCGAACCGCCGGAAGGACCGCCGGAATTGCTGTCGGAAGAAGTGTCGGACGAGGAACCGCTGGCCTCTCTGAAATCCCTGGCCGTGGACGAGTCCACATAGAAGGATTCCGACTCCTGCCATTTCCCCTTGTAGGAAGAGCTGTAGACGCCTCTCACCCGGAAGGTGTAGGTTCCGCTCCTGGTAAGATACTCGGAAAAATCGTAGTAGGTGTTGTCGGTAGTCAGGGTGGAGGAATTCTGCAGGCTGCTGCCCCTGTAGATCTTCACCTCGTACCGCTTGGCATCTCCGTTCTCTTCCCAGTAGCCTTCCCCGGTGCTCTCGTCCCACTGGAGATCATAGACCTCCAGATCGTAGCCTCCGTCTCCTTCATCTATGGCACTCAGCGTTACATTGATAACCAGTGTGGATTTGCTGCGGCTGACGGAAGAAACCGTGGCCTCCGTTCCGCTTAAAGTAATATTGCTCTTGGAAAAACTGCTCTTAAAAGAATATCCGTCCTCTGCTCCCAGAGTGATCTTGACCTTGGGCTTGTTCCCTCTCTTCCACTCGCCGTCGGGCTGGTTCGTAATGTAGTAGTCCTCTACATAATACTTGCTGTTGCTGGTAGTAACATTCACCTCACCGTAATCGTTGCCTGCCTCGATATCCGATGTGATCTTTACCGATACGCTGCTTATGGTCCCGTCTGCAAATGCCGGACATGCCCACACCAGAGCCAGCATCCATGCTAAAACAACTGTCATCCATCTCTTTTTTCCGAACATAGCCAATCCCCCTTACTGATATTGTGTTTTTGCGGGTCTCAAACTCCTGTCCCGCCATACAGGCATGGCGGTCACGACCTCAGTACCCCTGATATCAGTATGTTACCACAATTCTCCATGGAATGGATAAATATTTCCAGTCAATTTTAGTGAAAAAATTCTTACATTTTTACAATTGTCAGCCCCACCAGGGAAAAGGAGGAAGGATTCCTGTACCAGGGCGGGTTTCCTGCCAGGAACTGCTCTCCTCCCACGGATCCCCCTCCCCGGCAGGCAGGGTCTCCGTTTCCCCGCTTCCCTCTTCCCATATATCGTCTGTCTCTGTCCGGGACTCTTCTGTGCCGTCTTCCCGGCTTTCTTCTTCTGTCCGGTCTTCTCCCGTTTCCTGATCTTCGGAGGGCCGGATATCCCACTCCGGTTCTGTCTCTTCTTCCCGGTCTTCGGGCCAGGTCCCCCAGGGGAACTCTTCTTCCCACTGTTCCCACTCGTCCTCTCCCCACTCCCCGTTTTCCCAGCTCATATCCTCCTCGGAAGATTCCCCGGGCGTTTCCATATGGATCTGGCAGAGGTCCGGAACCCGGTACAGGGAATCCTCCGTGTCTCCCCCGTCTTCCGGCACTTTTAAAAACACCTTTTCTTCCGTCTCCGGACAGAATTCCGTGGCCAGCTGTCCCGACTCGGTGCACACAGGCTCCTTTACATGGATGTCGCAGTACACTCTCGGAGCCGTACCCGGGGCAAAATATTCGCTGTATATGGCGTTGCCTCTGGGGTCTGCGTCACAGACTCCCCACATGGCCAGACGGCCCGATTTCCTGCATACATAAGTCTTGGAAACTCCCTCGGGCGCCGGAAATCCTCTGTTCTCCAGGCCTTCGTGGATCCTGTCCATAATTTTTTTCCAGATTACTTTGTGATAGGATGTGCCGCCCTGTACCGGCTCCCCGTCGTCATTGCCGCTCCAGATCCCCATGGTATAATAAGGCGTGTAACCTACAAACCACAGATCCTTGTTGTTGGTGGTGGTTCCGCTTTTTCCCGCGGCTGCCATGGAAGCAGGGGCCGCTTTTCTCCCTGTGGGGCTGATCACGGTCACCGCAAATTTGCCCGGTCCCTTCAATACGTCTCTCATGGCGTCGGTCAGGAGAAACGCCGTCTCCTCCTTCAGGGCCTGATGACTCTCCGTCTTCTGCTCCAGGAGCACATTGCCGTCATGGTCCAGGACCCTGGTAAAAAAGGAGGGTCTGGTGTACACTCCTCCTGCCCCTATGGCTGCAAAGGCGGCGGTCAGTTCCAGGTTGGACACGCCGTCGGTGATCCCTCCCAGGGCCGTGGAAGGATTGTAATCCTGCTCCGACAGGGTGGTGATGCCCAGGTTCCTGGCGTACCACACCCCAAGCTGGGGAGAAACCGTGTCCATCATACAGCGGACCGCCACGATATTCATGGAATATGCGATGGCCTCCCTGATGTTGGAGTATCCGTAATATCTTCCGTACCAGTTGCGGAATTCCTTTTTCCCCGCCGAGTAGGGCCCGTCATAGTAAACCGTGGCCAGGGTAGCATTCTTTCCGTCCAGGGCAGGGGCAAAGGCGGCGATGACCTTGAAGATAGAACCGGGCTGCCTGAGAGAATCCGTGGCCCGGTTCAGGGTCCTGCTGGCCGTCTTTTCTCCCCGTCCTCCGCTGATGGCCAGTACCTCCCCTGTATGCTGATCCATAAGCACAAGAGAGGTCTGAGGCTGTATCACCATGGTCAGATTCTCTCCCTCTTCCCTGTCTCCTTCTCCCATGATATAGTCTTTAAACAGCCTGATATCCTCTTTCAGCGCCTCTTCATCCTGATAACGGCCCGTCTCTTCTCTCTGGAGCTTTGCCTTAAGAAATGTCTCCAGATCCTTTTCCGAATAATGGGACAGGCTGCCGTCTTCATGTCTCACCGTCAGCCTGTAATCTGCGGACCAGGATACTCTGTCATAATGACCGGGATCATTGATCTCCTCGTCCACGATCTGCTGCATGGACATGTCCTGGGTGGTATAGATGGACAAGCCGCCGGAATAGATCATCTTCCTGGCCAGCTCCCTGGAATAACCCAGCTCTTCCGTCATGGCGTCCGTGACCTGGCTGATGACCTGATCCGTGAAGTAGCTGTAGGGGATGGCTTCTGCCTTTGTCTCCACATCCACATTTTGGATGCGGGAATAGACATCATCCTCCAGAGCCTCTTTTTTCTCCTCTGCCGTGATCATCCCCTGGGCCTCCATATTATCCAGGATCCTGGCCCTGCGGGCCCTGTTTTCCTCCGCCCCTGTAAGAGGGTTAAGCCTGGAAGGATTTTTTGTGATCCCGGCCAGCACGGCGCACTCGGACAGAGTCAGGTCTTTTAGTTCCTTGTCAAAATACCGTCTGGCAGCCACCTTCACCCCCAGAGTATTGGATCCCAGATTGATGGTGTTGAGATAATTGGTCAGGATGGTCTTTTTGTCTGACCGCTTCGTAAGCTCTACCGCCAGATACTGTTCCTGGATCTTTCTCTCAAGACGCTCTTTAAAGGTCTGCTCCATCCCTCCGCCGAAGACGGAATTTTTGATCAGCTGCTGAGTGATGGTGCTTCCTCCTCCTGCCGAGGAATCGCCTGTGATCACTCCCTTTGCAGCCCGCAGGATGGCCCTTATATCGATTCCGTTGTTCTCCCAGAACCGGGCATCCTCGATGGCGATAAAGGCATTTATGAGATCTTCCGGGATCTCGTCAAAGGAAGCTTCCTCTCTGTTGGCCCCCTCCATCACCAGTTTCTCCGTCTCATTTCCTTCTCTGTCATAGATGGTGGTTGCAAATCCCTGAGGCCGGAAGCTGAGAGCTCCGATATCAGGAGCCCTGCCGATGACATTCCGGACCCACGCGAACACGGCGCAGGCAGAGATCACGACACAGACCAGCAGCAGGATCAAAACGGCTTTCAACGTCCACATACATCCTCTGATCACTTTTCTCCGGTCCACCTTCATCAGTCCTTCCACCTGTCCTTTCTGTCTTCTTATAGAGATTTCATCTGATGATATTGTCCCACTGACTCTTTTTTATAAACATGTGAAAATGTTCCTTTTTTGCCCGGAGGTTTTTGTTCTATAGAACGCACCCTATAGAACAAAAAAACCGGCAGCTGCCGTCTCAGACAGATACCGGTTCTCTCATATGTCCTTATTTTCTCTTCAGATAATAAAATCCGTAGGCGGGAATGTTGACTCCTGCCGCTTCCATCTCTTCTCCTGAGATCATATCTTCATACACGCCGTCGGTCTCGTTGATCCAGGCAATCCTGTCAAACTCGCTGAAATTAAACAGCCCCAGGATCTTCTCTCCTTCATACTGCCTTGCGATGCACAGGATGGAGGGATCCCAGGTCTCCACGGTCCAGGCATCGCCGTAGGACACAAATGCCTTCTCCTGTTTCCGGATCTCCTCCAGCCGTTTCAGCCTGCCGAAGATCTTTCCCTCCACCGTATCCGGGTCGTCCGCCCTGGCCGCCAGCTCCCAGCGCATGGCTCCCCTGTGGAGATAGCGGGAATCCGCCGCCTTGTTGGGGTCCTTCTCATAGCTGTAGTCGTTGACCTGGCCGATCTCGTCGCCGCTGTAGAGGACCGGGATCCCGGACTGCATGAACATGTAAGCGTGGAGCATCACATCCAGCCTGACGGCTCTCTCCATAGCCTCTTCATCCTGCTCGAAGCCGGCTTTCTCGATACCGCACAGAGAGGCCGTGGTTCCGCAGAATCTGGCATCTCCCGTAACCGGATCCGCGTTGTAAAGCTGTCCCCGGCTGTTGCTGCCTCCTGTGTAGCCCTGGAAATAATCGTTGAGATACTGTTTGTGAGCTCTCTCGTCGATACCTGACAGTCTCAGGGTATCGTAGTCAAGCCCCCATCCGATGTCGTCATGGCACCGGAGATAATTTAAAAATACATACTCTTTAGGCAGTCCGTTGACGATGTCCAGCTGTCTCTTCAGCAGGCTTACCTCTCTGGTGGCTACGGTGTGCCAGGTGGTGGCCATGGTGGTCACATTGTAGAGCATATGGCACTCGGGCTTCTCCACGGTCCCGAAATAAGGCACTACCTTGGCCGGCTCCATGACCACCTCGCCCAGAAGCAGCACGCCTGGACACACGATCTCGCTGATCATGCGCATGAGGCGGACAAGAGTGTGAACCTGGGGAAGATTGCGGCAGGTGGTCCCCAGAGCCTTCCAGATGTAGGGAACCGCATCCAGGCGGACGATATCGATGCCCTGATTCACCAGGTACAGGAAATTGTACATCATCTCATTGAACACCCTGGGATTTTTGTAATTCAGATCCCACTGATACGGATAAAACATGGTCATCACATAGTGGCCCGCATCGGGAAGCCAGGTAAAATTCCCCGGAGCCGTGGTGGGGAATACCTGGGGAACCGTCTCCTCATACATATTGGGGATCCGGTCGTTGTCGAAGAAGAAATACCGGCTCATGTATTCTCCGTCTCCCTGTCTGGCCTTCCTGGCCCACTCGTGATCTTCCGAGGTATGGTTCATGACAAAATCCATACAGACGTTCATGTTCTTCTTATGGCAGGCGGCGGTCAGGCTCTCCAGGTCCTCCATGGTCCCCAGTTTCTCCTGGACCTTTCTGAAATCGGAAACCGCATAGCCGCCGTCGGACTTGCCCTCTGTCGTGTCCAGAAACGGCATGAGATG
Source organism: uncultured Hungatella sp. (assembly GCA_910586845.1). Classification (GTDB taxonomy): domain Bacteria; phylum Bacillota; class Clostridia; order Lachnospirales; family Lachnospiraceae; genus UBA3402. Next base: position 23,700 of record CAJUJV010000029.1, on the reverse strand, counting down.
GACGTAGTTTACATTGCATTTTTCCAGATAATCCAGTTTTTCCTCCACGCCCTTCATAGTCTTGCCGAAGTTGTCGATATAGAGCATCATGCCCAGCAGATCGTTCTGCTTATACCAGCCCGGCTGCTCCTCCCGCAGCAGATCCGTCTCCTTCAGATCCTGAGCCCGCTCTCCATAGTATCTCTCCATGTTGTCGCAAAGCTCCGCAAACATGGAATCGTTCTCATACAGCTCTATATAAAGCCATTTTAATTCCTCAAAATGCCTGTCAAACCGTCTCCGATAGACGGCATCCATCTTCTCCCCTGCGCCATCCTTTGCCTTTACAGGCTCGGCTGTCTTCTGACTCTTCTCCATATTCTTGTCCTTCCTTTCTGTTTAAATGATCTGTCCTGTATAAATCTCCCCTGGAATTCCTCTATTTCCCCTCCTCTCCGCAAAGACCGTGTTTTACAAATCCCTGATACAATCCGTCCTCCTTCACCGGCGGACAGACATCATCAGCCAGTTCTTTCATCTTCGGGCTCCCGTCGGCCATGCAGATGCTTAAAGCCACGGTCTTCAGCATGGCCTCGTCATTGACGCTGTCGCCGAACCCCACCGTGTCTTCCAGAGGGATGCCCAGATACCTGCATACTCTCTCCACGCCTTTGCCCTTATCAAACTTCCGGTTCACCAGTTCCCCGTTGATATATCCGTATTGGTCCGGTTCCTGAAGACACAGTTCAAATTCCTGTCCCAGCACCTTCTCCGGCTCCTCAAACCGTTCTCTGCAGTCGGCCATGACCACGATCTTGTACACCGGCTGGCCCCGGTATTCCGCCATGGGACGGATATTTAAAGACTGCTCCAGCTGCCTGCGCCACCGCAGCAGTTCGCTGTTGGCTCCCTCGTCTCCATGACTCTCCAGAAATTCTTTCAGACCCTCGTCGGTATAGGACCCGTCCATGCACTCGACGGTGCGGAACACACCGCTGTCTTTCAGGACCGTCATGGCCCTCTCCTTCTGCTCCTCTGTCATGGGGCAGTCGTAGATCACCTGATCCTTAAACCGGACATAACCGCCGCAGCTGGCCACCACACCGTCAAATCCCAGAGGAAGCAGGGGGGAGAGCATGTCATAATTGCGCCCCGTGCACAAAAAAACATAATGTCCCTTTTCCTGTGCTCCCCTGACGGCCTTCATGGCAGATTCCGGCGGCACATTAGAGCCCGGCTCTGTCAGAGTCCCGTCAATATCCAGAAATATGATCTTCTTTCTCATCTCAGCCTCCGATTACTGATTTTTGTCAATGGTTATGTAATCGATTTCACAAATCATTGTACCACACCGAAGCACTGGGGGCAACTGTTTTCCTATAGCCAGATTTCACAAATTTTGTAGGCTGTTTTTAGTGATTCCGCCCGAGGTCTTCCGTCAATCAATCTGCCGCAGACTCCCTCTCCACTATAGAATATCCCAACTTGATTTCCTTCATGGCGCTTTCCTTTTTCTCCAGAAGCTCCAGAAGCACCGCTGCAGCCAGCCGTCCGCTCTCCTCATAGGAATAACGGATCGTGGCAAGACCGGGAGTCACCACCTTTGACAGGCTGGAATCCCCCTGCCCCGTCACCATAACCTGGCAGGGAATCGAGATCTTCTTTTCCTTCAGATACTGCATGACACCGATGGCGATGGAATCTGTGGCACAGATCACGCTGTCTGTATCCGGGTATCTCTCCAGCAGTTCCCCGGCCTTCTCATAACCGGACTCCATGGTAAAGTCAGCCGTCACATGGCGCTCTGTAAGCTCCTCCAGTCCCGCGGCCCTCACGGCATCAGAGTATCCTCTGAACCGTTCCACTCCCACCGCCTTATCCTGATGAAACACGCCTACATACCCCATCCGCCTCCGGCCTTTGTCCAGCAGTAGTGTGGTGATGTCATAGAAAGCGTGGTAATCGTCATGATATACGCAGTGATACCCGGAAAGCTGCTGTCCCACGATCACCACGGGAACCGTCATCTCTTTCAGAGCTTTCCTGTGATCCGGAGTAAAGACCGTGGCCACAAGGACGACTCCGTCTACCTGCTTCTCGTTAAAGAACCTCAGATATTCCAGTTCCTTCTGAGGATCGCTCTGAGTATCTGCCAGCAGCATCTGATAACCGTTGTCATTGATCACAGAAAGGATTCCGGCCACGATGTTTCCCATGGCAGCTGCAGAATCGATCTTGGGAAGGATCACTCCTATGAGCTTTGTCTTCCTGGTCCTCAGAGTCTGAGCCTGGAGCGAAGGCCTGTAGCCCGTCTCCTCCACCACTCTGCGGATCTGCTCCCGTTTTTCTTCCGATATATATCCGTTATTAAAATAGCGGGACACTGCCGCACTGGACACCCCGGCCCGCCTGGCGATCTCTGCAATATTCATGGATTCTCCTTTACCGTTTCCGAGAAATTATGCTTTATGACAAGTATTCTACCACATTTTTTTTTGATGTGCCACAGGGGGTTTCTGTAGGAACGGCAAAAGAGCCCGGCAGGCCGGACTCTTTCTATCATTGTACCATTTTCACAATCTTTTCCAGAAGCTCTGTCTTCATTCTAAAAGCCTCTCCACCACCAGACCGACCCCGTCCTCGTCCAGGGAAGCAGTCACCTCGTGAGCCCGGGCCTTCAGCTCCGGCACCCCGTTGGCCATGGCTACGCTGTGCCCCGCCCAGGCCAGCATGGAGGCATCGTTGTGGCCGTCGCCGAAAGCCATCAGATCCTCCCGCCCGTACCCCATAGGCGCCAGCACCGTCTCCAGAGCTCTGGCCTTGTCGATGCCCTGAGCCGTAAACTCAAAGTAAAACCTGCTTGTAAACGTACAGTTTAACCTGTCCTCAAAAGGTTCCATCATCTCCCGATAGTGGTCCTGGAGATACTCCGGGTCCGCAGTTGTCAGAATCTTGTTCAGAGGGAAATCTGCGAAAGCCGCCAGATCCTCTGCCTCACACAGCAGATACCCGTTTCCCCTTGATTCGTACTGGAGCACATTAAAATCCTTTCCATCCAGGCAGATCATCTGGTCGTACACATCGTTGACATACATGTATTTCCCGTGATCGATCATGGGACGCACCCGCGGAAATTTCTTCATATGTTCCAGCACTGCCTTCCCCTCCTCCACGGTCATGGCCTGATTAAAAAGCACCTGGCCGGTCTGACAATCCATGACCTTGGAACCGTTGTAGGAAACCAGAAGGCCGTGATAACGGTTCATCTCCAGTTCTTCCGCAAATCTCATCAGTCCTGTCGTGGGCCGTCCCGAAGCCAGGATCAGCCTGATACCTGCCTCCTCCGCCCGGAGCAGAGCCTTTCGGGTCCTGGGACTGATCTTTTTCCGGCTGTTTAACAGGGTGCCGTCCATATCCATAGCGATCAGTCTGATCATGGCGTGTCCTCCTGATTCTCTGTCATTTTTACGATCTCTTCCCAGGCTTCCCGGTCGATCTCCTCATCGCCGAACAGTTTTCTCCTGTCGTTATCTGTTATAGGACGCAGTACCCGGCAGGGGTTTCCTGCCGCCACGGACCAGTCGGGAATATCTCTGGTAACCACGCTGCCTGCGCCGATCACCACATTGTCGCCGATGCGGACTCCCGGACAGATCACCACATTGCCCCCGATCCATACATTGTCTCCGATCGTCACCTCTTTTCCGTATTCGTAAGCGGAATTGCGGCTCATGGGATGAATAGGATGACCAGCGGTGTAGATGGCCACATTGGGCGCCAGCAGACAGTTGTCACCGATCTTTACCTTTGCCACATCCAGTATGGTGCAGTTATAATTTGCATAAAAATTCTTTCCGACTTCAATGTGGGTTCCGTAGTCGCAGTAAAAGGGAGGATTAATAAACGCTCCCTCTGATTTTCCCAGCAGATCCTTTACGGTTTCCTGGATTCCCTGAAAATCAGACCTGTCCATAAAATTCAGCTTCTGCAGCTTCCTTCTGCAGATCCTCTGCTCCTCCATGATACTGTCATCAGAAATATATGCCATCTGGGCATCTCTTCTCTCTCTGTTTGTCATGGTCCTCTTCTCCCGCCCTCAGTTTTCGATCAGTCCGAATTTTACAAATGCGTGATACAGTCCGTCTTCTTCCACACTGTCCGTAATACAGTCTGCCATCTCTTTGATCTCAGGACCTCCGTTTCCCATAGATACTCCCACGGCACAGTACTCCAGCATGGGAATATCGATCTTCGCATCCCCGAAGGCCATAGTGTCTTCCCTGTCTGCTCCCAGATAAGCCAGAAGGCTGGAGATGGCGTTTGCCTTGGTGATCCCTTTAACGCCCAGATCTCCGAAGAGGGCCGTCTCCCCGGCTCCGCCCCAGGTGTTGTTCTCCAGGTCCGGAAACTGTTCCCTGGTTTCCAGAAAATCCTCATAACTGTTCAGCAGATAGCTCACCTTGTTCAGGTCATCCCGGTACAGCTCTCCGCCGTAGATCATATCGGGAAATGCGGCGGCCACAGTAATGCTGTCCGCATCTGCTTTTCCTTTTCTCCTGCTGTATTCCCGCATGGCCGGCTGAGCCTTCTCGGCAAAATGCTCGCTGGCAAACAGCCCGTTGTTGCTCTCCAGATAAAATTCCAGCTTCCGGTCATGGAGCCAGTCCACGACCCTGCGGCACTGGTCCGCGGTGATCAGCTGGTGCATGACCACATGGCCGTGATCCTCCACATAACTTCCGTTTCCTCCGATCATGCCGTCCAGACCGATGTCCCACAGATAGGGATAGACCTCCGCCTTGCTTCTTCCCGTACAGATATACACCCGGTGACCGTTTTCTCTCGCCTTTCTGACAGCCGCCGCCGCTGACTCCGGCAGTCTTCCCTCATAATCCACCAGAGTTCCGTCCACATCCAGAAATATCACTTTTCCCATTTCCTTTTCCCCTCCAGACTATACCAGTTTATGTCCCACCGGTTTCATATTTTCAAAAGTATATATGTTCTCAAATCCCAGTTTCTTCAGCTCTTCCTGAGTCTGAACCGTCTCCCAGCCGATCCACGGGATCGTGTGGGCATCGGACCCGATGGTGATGATCTCCCCTCCCAGCTGACGGTACAGCCTGAGGATGTCCCTGGCCGGCGTCAGGTCCGGAAGCTTATACCGGTAGCAGGACGTATTGACCTCAATGCCCTTTCCCCTGGAGATCACGTGGCTCAGAATCTCCGCGATCAGATCCTTCACTTTCTCCAGAGGATAGATGCCTGCCTTGTCATACCGGCAGATCATATCCAGATGCCCCAGAACGCTGTAGTCATCGTACTGCTGCACCACATGGAGGATCTCCTCATAATATCTGCGGTTGTACTCATCCTGAGTCTTCCCTTCCTGAAATTCATAAGTCCAGAATTCCTGGTTGTCCACCTGATGGCAGGACAGAATGATAAAATCGAAGGGATACCTGTAAAACGTATCCCGGAACTGTCTGACGGTATGGGTCTGCATCCCGAACTCCATACCCAGCCGTATGGCTATTTTATCTCCGTACAGCGCCTGGCACCGTCTCACTTCCTCCACATATTTTTCACAGTCGCAGTTCAGATCCGTCTTCACTCCGTAATCGATATGTTCCGTAAAACAGATCTCGTCCAGCCCCACGGCAATGGCGTGGAGCACCGCCTCCTCCATGAGAGTCTCCGAATCGTCGCTGAAGCTGGTGTGCACATGATAATCCGCCCGGACAGGGCCCGCCCCTTTTTCCTGTATCACAGCAATTCCTCCCTTGTGTTTTTTTGTTTTTATCAGTATAATTATATTGCATATTCAGGCCAAATTCTATCAAAAATCAGTCAAAAAATATAAATATTCAGACAGATAAAGGAGATTACCATGAATCAGGAGCTTTCTGCCGGCGGCAGAGAACTGTCCGCATACGCCGATGACATCAAAAACCGCATCAATTCTTCTACTCTGGAGGAAACCGTCCAGTGCATCACTGCGGAGTTCCCTTACATGACGAACCTCTGCACTCTCCACACCCTTCCCGGAAGAACATTTCCCTGGCACTGGCACAATGAAGCGGAGCTTTTCTACCTGCGCAGCGGCGTTCTGGATTATGTTCTGCCGGGAGGAATCCATACCTTCCACAAAGGAGAAGGAGGCTTCATCAATGCGGGAGTCCTCCATCTGACCAGATGTCCCCCGGGCGCTTCCTGTCTTCAGGAGGAGCATATCTTCCATCCCTCCTTTCTGGGAGGACAGGAACCCAGTATCCTGTTAAGCCGCTACATCACTCCCCTGATCCGGCACTCGGGTCTGGATCTGTACCGCTTCGATCCTTCATTTCCTCTCCATCAGAAGATCATCTCTCTCATGAAAGAGGCATACGGATGCTACACAAGAAAAGAAGAGGGGTATGAGTTTGATGTCCGGGAGATCATGACCAGGCTGTGGCGCATCCTGTTTTCCCTGACAAAGGATCTCCGGATAGAAGAAAAAAGGACACCCCGCAATGACCGCATCAAAACCATGATGGAATATGTGGCCTCTCATTATCAGGAAACGATCTCTCTCAACGATATCGCCGGATCTGCATTTATCAGTTCCCGTGAATGCAGCCGCTGTTTTCAGGAGACTCTGGGGCTTTCCCCATTTGCCTATCTGACAGACTACCGGCTCCGCAAAGCCTGCAGCCTTCTGAAGCATACTTCTCTGTCTGTGACTGACGTCAGCGCCGCCTGCGGCTTTAACAGCAGCAGTTATTTCGGCCAGACCTTCCGGGAAGCTTTCGGGTATACGCCCCGGCAGTACCGGCTGCGGCAGACGGAAGAAACTTCCTGATTCTCCGGGATCTGCCGGCCGTCACGGCTTCAGCCGGTCCAGCACTTCTTCAAAACAGACTCCGTCCGTAAGGGGAACCTCCAGCTCTTCGGATTTTCTGATACAGAGGCTGATAAAGTCCGCAGCCTTCTTCACAGACTTCTCCAGCGGCACCTTGTTGACTGCATCCGCCAGGATCACGGCGGAAAAAATGTCGCCGGTGCCGCACCGTGATTCTCCCGCTTTTTTTACCCGTCTCAGAGCCCATGTCTCGCTGCACCCTTCCGCTTCCCTCTTTCTCTCATAGCAGAAATTACCGATATAGCTGCCTGCAGGTACGCCGGTGATCACCACCTTCCCCGGCCCTCTCTCCGCCAGATCCCTGGCCATAGCCAGAAGTTCTCCATCTTTCCACCGGCCTTCGTGGAAATCCCTGCCTGTCAGGATACAGCATTCCGTCACATTGGGAGTCACAATATCCCCGCTCTCTGCCAGTTTTATCATCTCCCTGCACACCTGCCGGGTACAGGCGGCATACAGTTTCCCGTTATCCCCCATGACCGGGTCAACCACCACGATCGTATCCTCTTTCCGAAAATCCCGGATAACCCTTCCGGCGATGCCGATCTGCTTTTCGGAACTTAAAAATCCTGTCCCTATGCCGTCAAATGTCAGGCCCAGCTTCCTCCACCGGTCAAGATAATCCTCCATACGGTCCGTATAATCGTCCAGAAAGAAGTCGGGATAAGCCGTGTGGTTGGACAAAATGGCTGTGGGGACCGGACAGCACTGAACTTTTAATCTGGAGACAACAGGAAGAGCCACTGTCAGGGCGCATCGGCCGAAACCGGCCATATCGTTGATGACGGCAGCCTTCTTCTGCCGGGAACTGCCTGGTCTCTGAAATGTTTCTTTTTTATCCATGCTCCTGCATCCTTTTCCTTTATAGTCTGTTTAACAGGAATAAGCCAAGAATCTGTTTTTAGATTCCTGGCTCACTTTCCATGTTCCCATGCCATAAGTATAACACAAACCCTTACTTTTGGCTACCTTAACCTACCAGAGCCTTCAGCTGCTCCAGCAGAGCTCCGCCTCCCACCTGGATATTGCCCACCTGGGCACAGATCCTCTCCAGGCATTCCATCTCCTTCAGCTTATACAGCGTCTTATTCTCGTCCATCAGCCTGGCAGTGTTCAGCAGAGACCGGGTGGAAGCCACCTCCTCTCTTCTGGTGATCACGTTGGCCTGGGCCTTTCTCTCCGCCACCAGGACCGTGTTCATGATGTCTCTGATCTCCCCCGGCAGAATGATATCCTTGATGCCTGCACTCTTAAACCGGATACAGTAATCTCCCTCTGCCTCCTTAAGTCTCTGGAAAATGAACTGAGAGATCTCCTCCTTCTGCTCCAGCAGCTCATCCAGCCTGTATCTCCCGATATATTCCCGGATCACCAGCTGGACGCAGGCGTAGACCTGATTCTCCAGATTCCTGATGGTCTCGATCATGGTCCGGGGCTCCACCACCTGGTATGTACACATCAGATTGATCCGCACGCCGATGCGGTCCGCCGTCAGGATCTCCTGTCCCGAGATCTCCAGGGGACGGATCTTCAGATCCACGACCCGGCACAGCACATCTCTGGAATAGACCCAGTAGTAGTAAGTCCCGGTCTCCAGCTCCTTCACCACCTGGTTGTCATAGTACAGGATTCCCACCTCTCCCGGCTGGATCTCCACCTTTTTATAATATTTTATGGGGATCTGGGCCATACAGGCCTTGGGCACCTTTCCTGCCGCCTCCGGCTCTCTCATGTCCAGAAGCTCCACCTCATACCGGTTCCACACATTCCAGAACAGATACTCCGTCTCCGTGAGGATCTTCTGCACGACCCCGTCCTTTTTCAGAACTCCGATATGTCCCTCCGGGATCAGCACAGACAGCACCTTCCCCGCAAATACTTCATCCTCCTTCAGAAGGATCTCCCGTGGAACCCTGTTAAACCCTACCAGACCTTCCATATCCTCCACCACCATCTCATAGCCCATGGCTCTCAGAAAATGGTACGTTCCGCTGTAAACAGTCCTGACAAAACAGCCGTTCTTCATCAAAAAACCGCACTGATTCTGATTGATCTGATATTTCATAATTTCCCTCCAGTCTTTCCTTCCGTTCCGATTCCTCCCATCCCTGCTTCCGGCTCTTCCTCGGCGATTCCGACCTGAAATCTGCCGCAGGAAACTCTGCGGACCTGTCCCGGCCGGCTGCATCCTGTGCAGCCTCCCGGACGTTTCCCCTGAAAACGGCTCATCCTGTATCCCTGTCCCGGTCTGATACAGCTGCCGGGCTCCGGGATACCCTCCGGCCGTCTCCCACGAGGCGGTGCTGGCGGGCTTCCCGCTGCGCCTCCCTCCTTCCTCCGGAAAGAGAGAAGTGCTGGCAGATCTCATGTCTTCCTCCTTGTAAGAGATGCGTGACGGGCATCCTTTGATCGCTTTAACCACTAAGCAACGGTTTTCACCGGCGGGAGTCGAACCCGCGTAATCAATATTACATCCATTGTTCCCAGTCCCTGCCGGGTGCTGAGAGTCTCCATGTCTCCGGCGGCATACCGTACTGCACAGCAGCGGCACCGTCTGGCCCATACGCCAGGACTGTAAGCCAGAACCATGACCCTTTCGGTGACCCTATCATATCACCACAAGTCCAAAACATCATTTCAAAAAAGCTGCGAGGTTCGTGTCTTTTCAGAGCTGGCTGCAGAAATATTCCACCAAAGCCATAGACAACTCAGAAAGGACCCCCATTCTATGTTCTCCGTCTCCCATACCTTGCAGGCACATGCAAATAATGATATACTCTGTATCAGACAGGCGCGAGAATGTCCGGCATATGGAGGCTTTGGACGGAATATATTGTCAGAATATTCTCACAGTCTCTGCCCTATACATTTTATTACATCCTGCCCCCCGGAGAACACCATGTCCGAATACAACGAATTGATCAAGCATTTTGACCGGATCCGCTCTTATGTCCGCGACTTTTATATCTACGGCTTCAAGACCCGGGAAGACTTTCGCGAGAAGAGCGGCAGAACTTATGATAACCAGCGCCGCCGCATGGAAAGCTGGTTTTCCGATTACATACGCCAGGACCGGAGCGGCCACAAAAAACAGGTTTTCCTCACGCTGGATTCCGGCCGGATGGCTGTCAATCCCCTATATCAGGCCTGGAAGTCCAAAACATTTACGGATAACGACATCGCTCTGCGGTTCTTTCTGCCGGATCTCCTCGGCGACGGCTGCTTCCGCAGCCTGGAGACCATCGCCGACCAGCTCCAGGAACATTACCACCGTCTTTTTGACACTCAGACTATCCGCCGGAAGCTGGCGGCTTATGAGAAAGAAGGACTCATTATCCGCAGAAAGGAAGGAAAGCAGTACCTCTACGGGTATACAGAGAACGGGGCCCTGACCGGTCCCGGGCTTTTTTCCTCCCTGACTCTGGCCGTAAGCTTTTTCCAGGGCGCCGCACCCTTTGGCTTTATCGGCAGCACCATCCTGGATTTCTGGAACAAAGCTAATGACTGTTTCCGCTTCCGCAGCGACTATCTGGTCCATACTCTGGAGGATGAAGTCCTTCTTCCTCTGCTCACGGCCATGGAACAGGGATCCAGGGTCCTCATAACCATTAAGAGTACCAGGAGCAGACATGTCGGAAAAATTATCGTCACTCCTCTTAAGATCCTCACCGGCACTCAGACAGGGCGCAGATATGTCTGTGCCAGACGGGACGATTCCCGCCGCCTGTCCTCCTTCCGCCTGGACACGATCCAGAATGTGGAACTGCTGGAGCCGGATCCGGACCGGGACGCTGTCGTGGAAGACTTTGCCCGTGTCTTTCCTCTGGTATGGGGGGTGTCCTTCGGAGATTCCCGAAAGCCGGAGACCGTGTCCATGGAGATCGTTTTTGACGAAAAGACCGAGGGGTATATCCTTGACAGGCTGGAGCGGGAGGGCCGGGGCGGCGTCCTAAAACGCCTGGGACCGGGACTGTACGGATACACCCGCCAGTGTCTGGATGCTGCAGAGCTTCTTCCCTGGGTAAAGACTTTTACCGGACGGATCGCTTCCTTCCATTGTTCCAACCCTTTCGTGGAACAGCGTTTCCGGACCGATATGGAAAAGATGGAGGCCTGTTATCTGTCTGCAGAAGACAGACCGTCAGGAGAAGATACAGATGAAAAAAACGGATGATGCACTTTTGTTTTCAGAATTTTATAACTGCTATTATCATACGGTGGCCAGGATTCTGGAGGAAGCACGGCAGTGTCCCCTTACCCGCCGCCAGATCGAACACATGGCCAGGATACATGGCCATGACGAAAGCGCCCTGTACATCGTGCCCAAGCTGATCCGGGGAGACTGGCCCTTTCTGGAGCCGGATCCGTCGGGGGACGGCCGTTTCCGATCTGTCCTGAACCGGCCCCTGTTCCCCCAGCCCCTTACCCGGCTTCAGAAGTCGTGGCTGAGGTCTCTCACGGAGGATCCCCGGTTCTGTCTGTTCTTCACCGACTCTCAGCTTGCCGGGCTGAAAAAGCTTCTGGCAGATGTGAAGCCCCTTTACCGGACCTCGGATTTCTGTCTCTTCGATCAGTATGAAGACCACGACCCCTTCTCTTCGGCCATGTACCGGAAACACATGCAGACGATCCTGGCCGCGGTCTCCAGCCGGCAGTTTCTATCCGTGTCCTATCTGTCCGGAAAAGGCAATATCATTTCCCACAGGTGGCTTCCCTGCCGCCTGGAATATGGCCAGCGGGACGGCAAATTCCGCCTCTGTGCCCTGGCTGTGAGGAAAAACGGCAGGCCCCGCCTGGATCTTCTCAATGTAGCCAGGATCCTTTCTCTGAAAGAGACCGGCGACTTCTGTCCCCGGCCCGTGGATGTGGACCGGTATCTGGACCGCTGTCTGTGCCGGGAACCTCTGGTCCTGGAGATCACCACGGAACGCAATGGCCTGGAACGGACCATGCTCCATTTTTCCTGCTATCAGAAAAAAGTAGAACGTCTGGAGGACAGGGGGACCTACCGCTGCACCATCTACTATGACACGAGATGGGAGACAGAGCTGCTGATCCAGGTGCTTTCCTTCGGGCCTGTGGTTAAGGTCCTCGGACCCGAGTCTTTTGTCCGGCAGATCCGGGAACGGGTGGAAAAACAGCAGATCCTTACATATGACTATAAAAACAGGGAGAAACGATCATGATCAAAGCCATATTTTTTGATATTGACGGAACACTGAGAGATTTTACGGAACAGGGCATCCGCCCCTCCACATATGAAGCTCTGGACCTGGCCCGAAAGGCGGGGATCCTCTGCTTTGTGGCCACAGGAAGGCATCTTCTGGAGATCCGGGAAGAGGGACTTCTGGGAGATCTCCGGTTTGACGGCTATGTGCTTCTGAACGGAAGCCTGTGCCTGGACGGCAGTTTTTCCCCCATATACAAAAATCCCATTCCCCCATCCCAGGTTCAGGCTATGCTGAAACTGAGACAGGATCTGGGATTCTCACTTATCTTTATGGAAGAAGCCGCCATGTATGTGAGCCATATCACTCCGCAGCTGGAACGGCTCCAGGCACAGATCGGAACGGCCATTCCCCCTGTGGAACCTTTCATGGAGAGAGGTCTGGAACAGCCGGTGTACCAGATGATCCCCTACACCGGCGACGAACATCTGCCGGCCCTCTCCGCCTGTCTTCCCCTCTGCGACATCACCCGGTGGCATGACGGCGGCGCTTATGACGTGACTCCCAAAGGCGGCAGCAAACAGCTGGGCATCGAAAAGGTCATGGAACACTACGGACTTACCCGGGAACAGACCGCCGCCATAGGAGACGGATATAACGACATCCCCATGATCCGCTATGCCGGCGTGGGCATCGCCATGGGCAACGGCAACGACCAGGTGAAAGCCGCAGCCGACTTTATCACGGATCCCATTGACCGGGACGGCCTTCTTCACGGAGTACAGTATCTCACAGGGCTTATATGAGCCGGATCTGCATCTTAATATCGGATCTCACAGCCGGGCAGCTTCTGCCTCAGCTCGTCTACCAGTTCCTGCGGCGGCTCGGAGTATTTCAGAGTGCTGAAGTAGAGATAATTCAGGTTAGGCAGATTGCCGGCAAGACCAATCTGGGAATAATCTGTGATTCCGCTCAGAGACAGACGCTCCAGTCCCGTCAGATGTTCCACAAAGCTCAGATCCCCTATGGGTGTCTCTCCGTCACTCCTGTTGTCCCCGGCGTACGCAAACAGTTCTTTCAGCTCCGGCACATCCGCCAGGACACTGAAATCAAATCCTCCGCAGCCGTACAAAGACAGGTACCGGAGCTCTGGCAGGCTTTTCAGGACAGAACTGTCCGCTATCTGGGAAGCGGATACAGACAGATACCGCAGATCTATCCCGGACAGGGGCGACAGATCGGCTACAGGGTTGTTATCAATATAAAGACTGTCCAGGCTTTTGCAGCCGGACAGAGGGGTCACATCGGCAATCTCGTTTCCTCCCGCCCTGAAATAATCCAGATTCGCCATGCTCTCCACAAAGGAAATGTCCGACACCCCGCAGTCTGCCACGTCCACGGTTCGAAGTTTCCTGCACTGGGTCATGGGAGAGAAATCCGTTATGACCGACTGGCCGTTGAGATAGAGTTCCAGCAGGCCGGGCAGCCAGTACAGATCATTGAGGGTACTGACCTTCGCCTGCTCATATTCCTCATAGTCCATCCCGAAAGCCGCCCTGATGTCATAGTGAGACAATCTGGTCACTCCCTCACAGTCCGCATCCGTGACGGGTCCCTCCAGACGGTTTAAGGAAGCTCTCACCATCTTCTCAAGAACCGGATCCTCAAAAACCACCTCCACCGGAGCGTATTCGCAGATATACCGGGCCTTGACCGATTCGCTGGGGATCCCGTCTTTTACACAGTAGACCTCCAGCTCCGTGGTCCCCCTGGTTATGGAGACAGGCGCAGCGTAGAGATAATTCGTTCTCTGCCCCTGATTCTTTTTCTCAGTCACATAGATCTGTGCCCCCTCCTGAGCGCTGATGCCCAATTCTATCCTGGAATCATATTCCCCTTCCCCAAGCTCCAGCTCCGGGGAAGACGGCACTCTGTCCAGGAAGGACTGAACGCCGTAGATTCTGGCCTGATTCACCGCCGTCCTGGCATAGGAGAGGCGGTCCGCTTTTTCACTGAGCTCCACATACAGGTCGTAGATTTCTTCGTTTCTCGGATCCACCTTCAGGGCAGCCTCCAGGTTGGTGCCCGCCAGATCGTAATTTTCCAGGGCGATCTGACATCTGACCATGCCGATTCTTGAATCCATGTCTACGGGATTGGCCTTCATAGCCTCCGCATACTGTTTTAAGCTTTCTTTAAACTGTCCCTGGTCCCAGGCACGGCCGGCGGCCTCGTTGATGTCGCTGACATCCTCATAGAATACCGCCGAATCCGAACTTTCTGCGCTGCCGCCGCAGGCACAGATTCCAAAAGCCAGAAGCCAGACAAGAAAAGCTCCGCAACCGAATTTTCTCATGATCATTCCCCCCTTCCCGACAAAATCTCCGTGGCCTGACCGCTGTTATCCGGATCTGAGGACCGGCTTCCGGACAGAAGCTCCGTGTGCCCCGCGGCCCCGGTTCCTTCCCGGCCCATGACCTCCGTCTCCGCCGCGGACCGGCTCTCCCGGCCCATGACCTCCGTCTCCGCCGCGGACCGGCTCTCCCGGCCCATGACTTCCGTCTCCGCCACGGCGGCGCTCCCCGGCAGCACCCGGGTCCGTCCGCCGTCCTCTGTCTCTTCCGTGCCTTCTCCTGCAACCCAGGTCCGGATCTCCTGATCGCTGGCATAACCGGCATTGGGGAGAATCTCCTCTTTCACGTCAAACTCCTTGAACCAGGAAAAAAAGCTTCCCAGAAGGCTGAACAACAGCACTGCGATCCCCGCCACAAAGACGAACCAGTAATTCTGTACTGTATAATAACTGGGCTGCCGGAGGATGTCCAGCTTGCTGACGCCCTGGGTCTGAATATATCGGAAGAGAAAGGCCAGACCCACGGCGATCATGGCTGTTGACGCCGTCTTAAAAATCTTACTCATGACATCTACCTCCTGTCTGTGCCGCCGGTCTGCTTATAGTATCCGGCCTCCTGCAGTCCGCCTGTGCTGACGGTGCTGCTCTGCTGCGTCTCTGCCGCGGAATATCGTTTTCTGGCCCGGACAGAGGACTCTTTTTCCCTCAGTTCCAGATATCTGGATTCTGCCTCTTCATTCACCTTGTATGTAATGATATAGCTCTTCATCAGAGAATTCTGGATCTCACGGTAGATCTTATTGAGCTGCGTCGTGTTGGCAGCCATGATAAACTGCCCGCCTGTGCGGTTGGCGATACTCTCCAGATAAGACTCGTCACAGCCCTCCAGGCCGATGGTGTACACCACCACGTCGGCAGCAGCGGCCTCCGCCAGAATCCCCTCAAGGGCGCTTCTGGAACTGCTCTGGTCGTAACCGTCGGACAGAAGGATCACCACCCTCGTTCCTGCCGCCGCCCTCAAGGAATCCAGAGCCACAGACAGACCCGAAGCGATATTGGTGCCTCCCTCGGCCTCTACGCCCTCCACCAGATTCATCACCAGATATTTGGACTGAGACAGGTTGCACTCCAGAGAAGCGGTATTGTCAAAAGTCACCAGATTCATGAAGGTCCCCTCTTCCATACCTGCGATGCAGCTCCTGATAGCGCTCTTGCTCTGGGTCATGGCCTCTCCGTTCATGCTCCCGCTCTTGTCCAGGACAAAGCACAGGTTTAAATCTCCGATCTCCACCGCCTCAACCTGGAAATCCTCCAAGATTTCTTCCGTGTCTTTCACCAGAATCCGGGCCTGATCAATCTCCACATCCTCCCTGGTAGCGGAAACATGGGCTCTGATCTGCGGAAATCCCGATGCGTCAATTTTCCGGATGGCGATGCCGCCGTAAAGCTCTCTCAGGTAAGCAAGTACAAATTCCTTGTAGGTATCATAATTGTCGTCATCAAACAAACTCTGATACAGAGCGTCCATAAGCCGGTCAAAGAGCAGACTGTACTCGTCGCTGAGAGGATCGGACAGGGACAGAATATAGGCCTGCCGGAACGCCTCCGCTTCCGTGCCCAGCCACACTCCCTTGTCTGTCTGATCTGCCGCAAAAATCTGATCCAGACATGCCCTGGCTTCATCCATCTGTCTGCTGATAAAATACAGACGGGAAAGCTGAAGCTGGTATCCGACACTTTTTCTCATATCATCATCTTCCATGGCCTGAAGGTAATTGACGGCCCGTTTCGCCGCTTCGATCCTCAGTTCTTCCATGGCCAGGTCATATTCCGCCTTTGCTTTCCGATACTCCGTATACCGGCTGCCTGAGGTATCCCCCGGCTCCACTTCCAGGGAGACAAGATTCAAATCGGCCTGGAGGGAAGCCGCCTCCTTCCACAGTCTCTCATATTCCTCATCCGGATCCGTCATAAGCCGGAGATCATATGTTTTCACATACATGCCGGAAAGAATAATCCCTGTTTTCACATCTCCCCCGGAAGCCCTGTCAGCCAGCTGATCATACGCATCCCGGTATCTCTTTTCCTTTATGGCCTCTTTGGCCAGAGCCAGGTCGTCCGTCAGCTCCTCTTTTTCCTCCGGACTCAGATCAAGGCCCATAAACCGGACCTTCATCTCGGCCTCCCACCGCCTTGCCTCCTGGTCCGAAGCGCCGATCAGTTCCAGCGTCGATTCCGTGATCCTGACCCTGTCCTCTTTGGCCACGGGTTTCCGGTCGATGCACGCCTCCAGAATCGCCTGTTCTATATCGCTCCGGTCCTTTGCATAAGTCTCGCCCGTCTCATAAGCCCCGTTGAGGTTGTAGGAGAGAGCCCTGACAGCGGGAGCCTGCCAGGCTGCTCCCTCTTCATCGTCTACCAGGGACAAAACTTCCAGAGACTCTTCATAAAATTCTTCCTGGATCAGCCTGGCCGCCATATACAGATCAGCCCTCTGATTTTCCTGGCTGTCGGGGCCCTTGTTGGCACCTGCCATATATCCTGCCAGGCCGCAGCACACCGCCGTGATCACCGTGATGGCCAGGAAAGCCTTCCCTGTCCATTTTTTCAGGATCGTCAGCAATGCCAGGACTATACATTCTACAATAATTCCAGATATTAATATTGTTTTCATCAGACACCTCACTGCTCCAGATCACTTTTGTATAATCCGGCTGCCTTTTCTCTCAGAGTTCCGTAATCGGATACCGGATTGCCGCTCTGCATCACCACCATAAGCCGGTCGCACCTGTCAAGCGGGGAAAGGCTGCCGATCTGATTGTTGTTGATCCACACTTCACTCAGTCCGGGCATGTTTCTGGTACATTCAATCTGGGACACCTGATTGTTGGATACGTCAAAATAGGTAAGCTGCGTCAGACCGCCCAGCATGTTCACATCGCTGATCTGATTGTTCCACAGCCCCAGAGACTCCAGATTCACCAGGCCGGCCAGAGGACTTACGTCGCTGATGTTGTTCCAGCCCAGGGCCAGCTTTCTCAGACTCGTAAGGCCGGCCAGGGCGCTGACATCCCCGATGTTGTCATTGAGCAGGGACAGTTCTTCCAGATATGACAGGCCGGCCAGAGGCGTCACATCCAGCTTGTCCTGATAACTCATGGAAAGTCTTTTCAGAAACGGAGTGTACTGCACAAAACCCAGATCAAACTGTCCTCTGTTGTACTCCCGGTTGTCATACTGCTTATAGCAGTCCTCATAAAACACTGCCTCCGGCTGACCCGCCTCTATGATGTAGCTTCCGATGATATATACGTCTGTCACCTGAGCCATCTCATAATTGTAGACAGGCTCATTCCAGGCCTTATTCAGAATATTGTTCCTGATATACTGCATAATCAGGGAATAGTCATTAGAAAGATCCTCCACCGGCCTGGTGACGGTCATCTCCAGGACGGTCTCTTCGCTTTTATATCCCAGTGCTCCGATGGCTGCCGCCCTGACCGTAGTCTGGGGAAAGGAGATCACGATCCCGTCCTGAAGTACAGGGGACTTCTCCGTGGGCTCGTTTCCGTCCACAGTGTAATGGACCTTGGCATTTTCATAGGTCCCGGTCAGCTTCAGCAGCTGATAGTCATCATAGGTTCCCGACGTCAGATTGAACTCGGGCGGGGCAATGTTCATCTCCTCATACAGAGACCGAAGCTCCTCCGAATCTGTCTGGCCCAGAAGTTCCTCTGTCCTGTCCTTCGCCGCCTCCAGCTCCTTATTCCGGATCATGATCTCGATCAGGCGGATCTGATTGTCCAGATCCCCTGGATCATCCAGGGCAATCTGCTCTCTTACCCGCTCTTCCTCCTCATAATTTCCCAGCCGGGAATACCCGTTCGCCAGCCCGGACCAGGCCTCCCGGCCATAGGTATCGTCTTCCAGAAGCTTCTCGCAGGAGACGATGGCTTCATAATAATCTCCATCCTCCAGATACGCTCTGGCATCCTTTATGTAATCCTCCGGCGTCTTTACCGGTCTGCTCCCGGCCGTCCCGGACATGAGAAAAGACCCTCCTGCCGCAACCGCCATCAATCCGCAGGCCAGCATGGCTCCTGCCAGGATCCTGATGGTTCTGCTCCTTTTTTCTCCTCCCGAAATCTGTCCTCTGTCCGGCGAATTCCCTTCCCCGCCATATTTCCTCATCATCTGCAGATTCTCCTCCTAACCTTTTATCCTGCGCTCCGAAATACCGCGCTCTCACTCCAGATCCTCTATGAGCTCCAGAAACTCTTCATTTTCATAGATATCCGGAAATCTGGTCACGATCTCGTCCCGGATATACCGAAGCTCTTCTTCGTACATCCCGTACCTGTTGTACACCTTTGCCATCTCCATATAGGCCTCCGGGTTGTCCGGATTTAACTTGATGGCCCGGTCCAGATATGAGACGGCTTCCTCCGGCTCCTGCGCCTCGCCGGCCAGGACAAAATACTCGTAATATTGCCTGATCTGACGCTCTCTGGCATCCCGGTTCATGGTATAGACGATCAGGGCCGTCACCACTGCGGCTGCCGTCAGGGCTCCTGCCAGGATCCTCTGCCACCGGATCCTCCCCCGGATCTCTTTCTCCAGCCGGTCGATGTGAGTCAGATCCTCCAGAAGCAGGGAGACCGCGGCATACCGTTTATCCGGCGACGGCTGAAGACATTTCTTCAGGATCCTCTCAATGGCCCGGGAAGCCCTGGGATTCAGTTTTCTCACAGGCACGAAATGGAAAGGGGGACTGTTGGGGTCTTTTCCCGTAATCAGATAATGGATGGTCACTCCCAGGGCGTAGATGTCCGTCCGCACATCCAGGTGATACCGGCTGTCATACTGCTCCGGTGCCGCATAGCCCCGGGTGAGGGCAGCCACCTCCACATCCGCGCTGCCGCCGCTGTATTCCTGAGCGATGCCGAAATCTATGATGTGAATCCTCCCTGACCGGTCAACCATGATATTGGACGGCTTCAGATCCCGGTATACTACCGGCGTCTCCAGGCCATGGAGGTACTGAAGGACCTGGCAGACCTGGATAAACCAGTCCACAACCGTCTTCTCGCCCGGCTTCTGTCCGGACTCCAGGAGTTCTTCCAGGGTACATCCGTCCACATAGTCCATGACCAGATACAGACTCCCGTCTCTCTCTGTCTTAAAACGCAGCCGGGGCAGAGCCGGATGGGTAAGTTTTCCCAGAATTTCCGCCTCCGATGCCAGAAGACTGCTGTTTACGTTCGTGATCCGCTGCTCCTTCAGGGCCCACACAGACTGATCCTTCACGTCTTTTACAAGATACACGCAGCCCATTCCGCCCTGACCGATAAGCTTCATGATCTCATATCTGTCTTCAAAAATACTGTTGATCTCAAGCATCTTTTTTCTCTCCCGGTATTTTCAGACTCTCCCGGCTGCCGCCAAAACCGGGACGCCCCGGCTTTCCGGCTTTTATGGGAATAAACGCACCTAAACCGGGCCATAGCGTCCGGGGGACGCTACAGTCCGGTTTGCAGCACGTCAGGCATTATTCTTCCAGTTTCCAGATGTCCTTGTTGTATTGAGCGATGGTCCTGTCGGAGGAGAAGAATCCTGCCTTGCTGATGTTTACCAGCATCTTCCTCATCCAGGAATCCCTGTCCTCAAAGTCTTTATAAGCCTGTTCCTTTACCTTCACATAGTCCTCAAAATCCAGAAGGGTCATGAACCAGTCTTTGTTCAGCAGTTCCTTGGAAAGCCGCTCCAGATTCTCCTTCTCTCCGATCTCAAGGAGCTCAGGCCCTGTGATAAAATCCACGGCTTCTTTGATGTCCTTGTTTTTCTCGTAATAATCTTTTGAGCAGTAATCCGCCTTTTTGTAATGTTCGATCACGGTCTCGCTGTCCTGGCCGAAGATGTAGATGTTGTCCTTTCCCACCAGTTCCGCGATCTCCACATTGGCTCCGTCCATGGTGCCCAGGGTCACGGCTCCGTTTAACATAAACTTCATATTGCCCGTTCCGCTGGCCTCCTTGGAAGCCAGAGAGATCTGTTCGGAGATATCGCAGGCAGGGATCAGCTTCTCTGCCAGAGTGACATTGTAATTCTCCACCATGACCACTTTCAGATAGGGGCTTACATCGGGGTCATGATTCACCAGCTGCTCCAGACACAGGATCAGATGGATGATGTCCTTGGCAATCACATAGGCCGGGGCAGCCTTGGCGCCGAACATGATGGTGATGGGACGGCCCGGCTTCTTCCCTCTCTTGATCTCCAGGTATTTGTGTATCACATAGAGGGCGTTCATCTGCTGCCTCTTGTACTCGTGAAGCCTCTTGACCTGGATATCGAAAATGGAGTGATCGTCGATCTCGATACCCTGGGTTCTGAGAAGATACTCTTTCAGAATCTTCTTGTTGGCATGTTTGATAGCCTGAACCTCATGGAGAGCTTTCTCGTCATCTACAAGTTCTCCCAGTTTTTCAAGCTCCGCCGCATCCAGCTTGTAGCCGCTGCCGATCCGCGATGTGATCCAGTCGGCCAGAAGATGGTTGCAGTGAAGGAGCCACCGCCGAAAGGTGATGCCGTTGGTCTTGTTGTTGAACTTCTCCGGGTAGATCTCATAGAACTTGCGGAGCTCATCCTTCTTTAATATCTCCGTGTGGAGATAGGCTACGCCGTTGACGCTGAATCCGTAGTGGATATCGATATGGGCCATATGGACATTGTCATTCTTGTCGATGACGGCAAGTTCCGTATCGTCAAATTTTCTTCTCACCCTGTCATCCAGGATCTCGATGATGGGCACCAGCTGGGGAACGACTTCTTTAAATAGCGGATGGGCCACTTCTCCAGAGCCTCTGCCAGGATAGTGTGGTTGGTGTAGGCGCAGGTCCTGGACACGATGTCCACGGCCTCATCCATGTCGATGCCCCTTTCCATCAGAAGACGGATGAGCTCGGGGATAACCATGGTGGGGTGGGTGTCGTTGATCTGGATCACCGCGTAATCCGGCAGATCGTGAAGGGTGCAGCCTTTCTTCACACACTCGTCCAGGATATACTGAGCGCCGTTGCTGACCATGAAGTACTGCTGGAAGATCCGCAGGAGACGGCCTTTCTCGTCGCTGTCGTCAGGATACAAAAACAGGGTCAGGTTCTTCTCGATGTCTTCTTTATCAAAGGTGATGCCATCGGTTACAATGCTCTCGTCTACAGTGTCGATATCAAAGAGATGGAGCTGGTTGGTACGGTTGCGGTAGCCTGTCACCGCGATGTCGTAGAGACAGGAGTTAACCGTGAGATTGCCAAACTTTACGGGGTAGCTCACCTCCCGGCGTGTCAGCCAGCTGCGGTCTTCGATCCATGGGTTGACGGTCTCTTTCTGCAGATTGTTTTCAAATTCCTGTCTGAACAGGCCCAGATGGTAGTTGAGGCCGATGCCGTCTCCGTTTAATCCCAGGGTGGCCATGGAATCCAGGAAACAGGCGGCCAGACGGCCCAGACCGCCGTTGCCCAGAGAGGGCTCCGGCTCGATCTCCTCGATCTTTGTCAGATCTTTGCCTGCCTCAAGAAGCTCCGCCTTCACCTGGTCATAGAGTCCCAGGTTGATCAGGTTGTTGGATAACAGCTTTCCGATAAGGAATTCTGCCGAGATGTAATATACTTTTTTCTTGCCCTGGGCGCTCTGCTTCTCCCTGGCTGCCTCCTGTACCATGGTAAGGAGAGCGCCGTAGATCTCTTCGTTGGTACAGGCCTTTAAGTCCTTGTTATATGTTTTTTTTGTGTAGTCGTTAATCTTGATCATGAGATGCTCCTTTTTACTGCCTGGTCCGAGAGAACCATTTCTTGCTTACCTAAACAGTATAACCACTTTTTTACATGTTTTTCTTGTCATATTGTAGCAAAATATGGTACTATTCTATCATTTTCAACTCTTTCTGTCGATTTTTGATCTTCTGAAGCAGATCCTCACAGGTTTCAGCTGCTGTGCCGGAAACCCGGCCGGCTCTTTCCCGATGCCGGGATTCCCGTTATGACGATACCCCCGTTGACTTTCCCCTGAAAAATGATATGATGCAAGAAGCCAGAACTTTCAGACATTCCCAATCCATCTGCGAGGTATCTATGAGTATTACAGAATATGAACATTATCAGGAAAAGCAATCCCACGGAGCCCTCTCCTTTCCCTACATCACCTATCCCTGTTCTATCCCCCTGGACTTTTCCCGGGTTCCCCTCCACTGGCACGACGAGATGGAGATCCTCTACGTAAAAAAGGGACAGGGCATCGTCACTGTGGATTTTATTACATATGACATGGATCCGGGCGATATCCTGGTGATCCTGCCGGGGCAGCTTCACTCTATAGAACAAAAAGAGACCTGCTCCATGGAATATGAAAATATCATCTTTCAGCTGGATATGCTGTTCCCCCGCCAGGAAGATCTGTGTGTCAGCGAATATTTTCTTCCCCTTCTCCAGCGTCAGCTGGAGATCCCGGTCTACCTGTCCCGGGGCTGGGATTTTTATGAACAGGCCGCAGCCTGTCTTGATCAGGCGGACAGACTCTGCGGCAGCCGGCCTCCGGCCTATCAGCTGTCAGTAAAAGCCCAGCTTTTCCAGTTTTTTTATGTCCTGTTCTCCTGCTGTACTCCTGTACAGGCAGACCAGGCGCCTGTAAAGAGCCGCTCCTTAGATAAGACAAAGCTGATCTTAAAATACATAGAAACCCACTATGCAGAAAATCTGACTATAAAAGAAATGGCCGAAGCCTGCGGCTTCAGCCAGTCCCATTTTATGAAATTTTTCAAAGCTTCCTTCGGCACATCCTTTATCAGTTACCTGAGAGAATACCGGCTGAATGTGGCTTCCCGCCTTCTTCTGTCCTCCTCCGGCCCGGTACTCAATATCGCCCAGGAGACAGGTTTCGACAATCTGTCCTACTTCAACAGAAGCTTCAAGGCCATGTTCGGAGTCACTCCACGCCAGTTCCGGGAGGGAAACGGATCCCCCAGGCCATGACGGAACCTGTCAGTCATCTGCCATATATCCCGGCAGAGTCTGAAACCCGCAGTTTCCCTCATAGCCCGTGATGCACAGATAATTTGCCCTCCGGATCTCTGACAGCCGGTTAATCGCGCTGGAAGTCTCCCGTATGAGTGTAGGAGAACCTGACCCAGTCGGAGCCGACTTCCTGGCCGTCGGCGTTTTTCACCGCTCTTATGTCATAATAGTAAGTGGTATCCTTTTTCAGTTTCTGCAGGGACAGTTTCGGCTCTGTCTTGGAAAACTCCT
>CAJUJV010000028.1 GCA_910586845.1 uncultured Hungatella sp. | reverse complement strand
GCGCGCCAGATTGTGGCTCTGGAGGCCAAGGGTTCGAATCCCTTTATCCACCCTTTTTTGGTAGCTCACCGGATAGATTCCGGTGAGTATTTTGTTCTATAGGAAAGTGCGTCCTATGGAATAAAACCCTCCGGGGGTGCGCACTACGCGCATAAGGAAGATGGTTGCTGCTGCAACCGCGCTCCGGCGCGAGAGTCCGGCGGGCCGGACTCTTTGTTGTTTCACGGGAAATCTCATCCTGCAGATAAAAGCCCTGAGATCAGGATGAGTTTCTCTTGCAAACAGGAAAAAACTGTGATACTATAAAGCAGTATCTGTAACTTTGTATAACCTTGGGCCATCGCCAAGCGGTAAGGCACAGGACTTTGACTCCTGCACTTCGCTGGTTCGAATCCAGCTGGCCCAGCTTGAAAAACCTGATAAATGCGGTAAAATGCCGTATTTATCGGGCTTTTTGCGTTTTCAGAGGGTCTTTGGCCGGAAATAGGAGGGAAATGATATGAAAGGCGGGCCCTGATTTCTGATTCTGGCAGCAGGTACTACTGGACAGATGACACCCAAAAGTGTTATACTGTCTGCGCAGGTTTTTTGCCTTCGGGCAGGGCCTGACACTAACCCGGAAGAATACTGACGGGGAAGAAAAAGAGAGGAAAGAATCATGAAAAAGGTATTATCTATGGTTATGGCCTGTGCCATAACCGCAGCCGCACTGACAGGCTGCTCATCATCCGGTCAGGAAAACAGCACCACGGAGGCTGCAACAGCTGTGGAGACTACCATGGCCGAAACCGCCCCCCAGGAGACAAAGGGGACAGAAGCGCCGTCTTCAGAGTCCGGAGACGCTGCTCAGGTCAGCCAGGAGGCGCCGGGAGCTTCCGTGACCCTGCGGGTAGGATCCATGAAAGGCCCCACCACCATGGGTCTGGTATCTCTCATGGACAAGTCATCCAAAGGGGAGTCCAAAGGTTCTTATGAGTTTACCATGGTGACGGCTGCCGACGAGCTGGTGGGAAAGGTCGTGTCCGGTGATGTGGACATTGCCCTGGTGCCTGCCAACATGGCCAGTATTCTGTACCAGAAGACCAAACAGGATATCCGGGTACTGAACATCAACACTCTGGGGGTCCTCTATGTAGTGGCTGCCGACGATTCCATTCAGTCCGTATCCGATCTGAAGGGAAAGACCGTATATATGACGGGAAAGGGCACCACTCCGGACTACGCCTTCCATTACCTCCTGTCTCAGAACGGCCTGGAAGACGGGGATGTGGCGATCGAATATAAATCCGAGGCAGCAGAGGTGGCCGCTATCCTGAAAGAGCAGTCCGACGCCATCGGCCTTCTTCCCCAGCCCTTTGTCACGGTGGCCATGGCCCAGAACGAAAATCTGAAGATGGTCCTGGACCTGACCGAGGAGTGGGATAAGGTTCAGACAGAAGACGGCGGAAGCCTGGTGACGGGAGTGACCGTATGCAGGAAAGAACTGCTGGAGGATCCTGCAAAGGCGGAGGCTGTAAAAGTATTTATGGAAGAACACGGGGAATCTGCTGAGTTTGCCAATGAACATGTAGAGGAGGCGGCGCAGCTGGTGGCTGAGGCAGGGATCATCGAAAAGGCCCCCGTTGCCCAGAAGGCCATGCCTTACTGCAGCATTGTCTGTATAGACGGAGAAGAGATGGAAGAGAAGCTTTCCGGATATCTGCAGGTCCTTTATGATCAGGATCCGTCATCAGTAGGCGGACAGCTCCCTGATGATGAGTTCTATTATTCGGGTCGATGAGATCAACAGGGCGGGCAGAGTGCGCCGCTCCGGGAGACGGATATGAGACATTACAGTAAAAAAACAGGCCGCAGGCTGCTGTTCGCCCTCTTCTGGGTCATGATCTGGCAGCTGGCGGCCATGGCTGTCGACAACGATATTCTGATGGCAGGGCCCTGGGATACTATAGGGGCCCTGGGCCGTCTTTTCCCCACGGGAGAGTTCTGGCGTTCCGTCGGCTTTTCCTTCGGAAAGATCACCCTGGGATTCGGGGCTGCCTTTGCCATGGGGGTGGGCCTGGGAACCGCCGGATACCGTTTCCCGATTTTCAGAGAACTGCTTGAGCCGCTGATGGTGCTGCTGAAATCAGTACCGGTGGCTTCCTTTGTGATCCTGGCCCTGATCTGGGCGGGATCGGCCAACCTGTCTGTTCTCATCGCGTTTCTGGTAGTACTTCCCATCATCTATGTGAATACGGCAGCAGGCCTTCAGAGCACGGACCATAAGCTTCTGGAAATGGCCCGGGTGTTTAACATGACTCCCTGGAAGCGGATCCGGTACATCTATGTCCCGGCTCTCATCCCCTATCTGAAAAGCGGATGCAGGATCGCACTGGGGATGAGCTGGAAATCAGGAGTGGCGGCCGAGGTCATCGGCGTTCCGGGGCACTCTGTCGGGGAGAAGCTTTACATGTCCAAGATCTATCTGGATACAGCCGGACTGATGGCATGGACACTGGTGATCATCCTTGTCAGCGCGCTGTTTGAAAGAGCGGTACTGAAGCTTTTGTCCTGTCTGGTGCCGAAAGGAGGAGCCTGCGATGGTGGAGATTCATGACCTGACCAAATCTTTTCAGGATCTGAGAGTCCTGGAAGGGATCAATCTGACCCTGGAGGAGGGAAAGACCTATTGCCTTATGGCGCCTTCCGGCGGGGGAAAGACGACTCTCATGCGTATCCTCATGGGGCTGGAGACGGCTGATTCAGGTGAGATCCGGGGGCTGGAGGGGAAGCGTCTGGCAGTGGTGTTCCAGGAAGACCGGCTGTGCGAGGCCTACACCCCTCTGGACAACGTGATGATGACTGCAGCGCCCCATGTGACCAGAGACACGGCCAGAAGGGAGCTGTGCCGTCTTCTGCCTGAGGAGTCTGTGGGCAGACCGGTCTGTACCCTCAGCGGCGGCATGAAACGGAGGACCGCTATCTGCCGCGCGATCCTGGCTTCGGGTCAGATCCTGCTCATGGATGAGCCTTTTACAGGTCTTGACGGAGATACCCGGCAGGAAGTGATCCGCTATATAAAAGAAAAAACAGAAGGAAAGCTGGTGGTTCTGTCCACTCATCAGGAGGAAGATGTAGAAGCCCTGGGAGGGGAGCTGATCAGACTCCCCTGACATGCCGGGCGGCAGACTACTCCGCCTCGGATAATTTTACGACTACCGTATCCGGATCCAGGAGAAAGACGGAATCTGAGGCAGGCCACAGAGGCCTGTCTTTGCACCTGTTCACGGCTTTCTCATAATCCTCCTGTCCGGGCAGGGCCATGTACAGGCCAAGAGTTTTGAAAAAGACATTGACTCTGCTGCTTACGCCCACAGGGCCGGAGGCATCCCACTCAAAGAAAGAGTGGCCGATAACATCACCGGTGAGAGGCGTTCCGCCCAGCTGTGTTTCCCTGGTCCCTACAAATACGACCTTACAGTTTTCCATATCGCTTCTGTCTGCCGCGCGGCAGATATCCAGATACATGCGGTTGGCTGTCAGGGTGTCAGATACATACTGTTCATGGGCAGTCTCCCACAGCTGGCACATGGCGATGCCCTGGCGCCATCCCAGTACGGCACAGGCCGCCGCAGCCGTGATGCAGGCTGTTTTTTTGAGAAAGAGCCAGGCCGGCTGCCGGACGGACAGGGAGGCCAGAGCCGTATAGAGAAACATCATATACCAGCCGTAAACCAGAGGATAAGTCATCTGGCCCCGGATAGGCTGAGGCATGGCGGTGATCAGTGTGATGAGAATGGGAGAGATCCACAAAAGGGCCAGTGCCAGGAGAAAACAGGGAAATTTTCTGCTTCTGCGCCTCCAGCCGAGAAAAAGAGCCAGGGCAGTGGCTGTCAGGGAGGCGGGAAGAAACCATTTGCTGAAAAACAGAGGCCATGTGCCGCGGTAGATACGGAAAACATCTTCGCGGATACTGCCCAGACAGGTGTCCAGATCCTTCACACCCCACCAGAACATGGCATCTACATAGCCGGAACTGGCTCCCTGCAGTTTACACAGGAAGGCCGAGCAGAACCGGGAGGAGAAAAATCCTGCCAGAAACAGACCTGCATGCCTAAGCCCTTCCCGGAAGCCGCAGATTTCTTTCTGACAGATATACACGGTGATATAGGAGATCAGGACGACAGCGATATAAAAGGCAGGATATGCCTGATAGGAACCGAAGGCCCAGGTCATGAAGGCGACAGCAGGGAGAGCCCAGAGAATGTTTTTTTTCTCATAGATCCATCTGCCGCTGCAGTAGGCGGCGATGACGCAGAAGAACATGGCGGCAGCGCTCTCAAAGGCCTGAAGGACAAAATTAAACTGTTCGGCAAAACAGGGGGCGCTCAGAAACAGCCCGGCAAAGAGAAAGGCCCCTTTTCGGCAGGACTTATCCCCTCCGCTCCATTGAAAAAAGCAGAAGCAGATGCCAAGGACCAGGATATACATGGTGAGAAGAAACAGGGCGTTGGCCTGAAAGGGAAGAAGGCGGACCAGAGAAAAAAGTTTTTTTGTTACGATGAGGCCGAATCTCTGGTGTCCGTACCAGGAAAACATAAGGCCTTCCGGTTCCGTGAGCATGATGTCGCTGTCCACAAAGAGATCTCCCTGGGTCAGACGGATCCCGTAAAGAAACAGGATGGCCAGGGCAGTAAACCGGCACAGGCCTTTTTCCTGCCGCAGATAGGAGGTAAAAGCGTGCCAGGATTCCGTCAGTTCAGTCTTAAATGTATGGATCATGGAAAAAGGTTCTCCTTTTCATAATTGATGTAAAAAAGAGCCCGGAATGCCGGACTCTTATCCTGCAGAACAGCGTTTCCTGCACAACGGCGCGAAACTTCGGGGGTGACAGTCCGGTTTCACGCTGCAGACTGCGGATAACAGGACTTGAACCTGCACGTCAGGGACACCAGAACCTAAATCTGGCGCGTCTGCCAATTCCGCCATATCCGCAGATCAATATTGCAATAGCTATCTTACCATAAAAATTATAAGGAGGCAAGGTGTTTTAATGAGTATGAAAATGAAAGGATCATGGAGACGGCTTCTGGCTCTGGGGCTGGCAGTCTCTCTTCTGTGTACGGCCTGCGGCGGGAAGGAGAGCGCCAGGGCCGCCACCATGTTTCTGACCAGGTTTCTGGGGACCGTGGCCGTAGCCGACGGCGAGGGAAAATCTGTACCCATCTCAGAAGGGCTGGGGCTGTACGGAGGATATCGCCTGTCTACAGAGGCGTCCAGCTATGCCTGGATCGACCTGGATCAGGTAAAACTGGCCAAAATGAGCGAGAACTGCAGGGCCGCCATAGAGAAAAAGGAGAAAGAACTGGAGATCACCGTAGATGCGGGCAGCCTCTTTTTCCATGTCACAGAACCTCTGGGAGAGGATGAGTCCATGAACATCCGTACTTCTGACATGATCGCAGGAATCAGGGGAACCTGCGGCTGGGTGGAAGTGGATGAAGCGGACAGCGTGCGGATCTATATTCTGGAGGGTTCCGTGGAATGTATCACAGGGGATCCGCCTGCAGAAGAAGTCCTCCACGGAACCTTTGTGTCGGCAGGCGAAGTGGGGCAGCTGGTCTATGACGAGGAGGGCAGCGCCGGCGTTATGGTAGAGCCTTTCGATGCCTCCCGGATCCCGGATTTTGTGCTGGAGGAGATCGGGCAGGATCCGAAGCTTAAGGAGGCTGTGTCCGCTCTGCCCGAGGCTTACCAGCCGGATGATACAGGGGAGGCCGGGAACCTGTCCCGGTCCGGAGGAGCCCTTACCTTTGCCAGGGGCAGCGCCACTGTAGTAGTGGATGAAGAGGGGGGACTCTGGACCTGGGGCTATGGGATGTGGGGAAACAATATCTTTGGCGAAAATATCCCGGAAATATCCCAGGTCCCGGTGAAGATCATGGATGATGTGGTGGCGGTCAGCCTGACGGCTTCCCGGTCCGGAGGCTCCGACGTGCCGCCCAGCGCCACGGCTGCGGTTCAGGCCGACGGTTCCCTGTGGCTGTGGGGAGATACAGGACTGGGAGACGGAAGAAGTTATTTTGATTCCCACAGCGGAGTTCCGGTAAAGGTAATGGATGATGCTGCCGCCGTAAGCCTGGGCACCAATTCTGTGGCTGTTATAAAAACCGACGGTTCCCTGTGGACCTGGGGAGAGAACAGCGCAGGCCAGCTGGGCAACGGAGGCGAGGCGGATTACGACAGCGGATGGGGCGGGAAAGAGCAGACCGTGCCGGTAAAGATCATGGATGATGTGACGGCAGTCAGCGTGGGAGAATCCAATATGGCCGCCGTTAAAACAGACGGAAGTCTGTGGATGTGGGGCAGCAACCACTGCGGCCAGCTGGGCAACGGTTCTACAGAGCCTTCCGGTGTTCCTGTAAAGGTCATGGATGACGTGGCAGCAGTCAGCGTCAGCAGCAGCACCGCCGCAGCCATTAAGACAGACGGAAGCCTGTGGATGTGGGGAAGCAACAATTACGGCCAGCTGGGCAACGGCCTGGAGGGCAACCAGTCCTTTTCTGAAGAATACTTTGATGACAGTCAGTATGATCCGGCCACCTACAGTTATGCTTCCTTTTATGCGGATCACCTGATCCAGACAGTTCCCGTAAAGGTCATGGATGACGTGGCGGCGGTGAGCACGGGGAACACAGGTACAACCGCAGTGAAAACCGACGGTTCCCTGTGGACCTGGGGGCTGAGCAATCTGCTGCAGGAAGGCGACGCCACGGTTCTGTGTGTATATGAAACGGACATGCCTTATGGGAATGAATATCTGGTTCAGACTGTTCCCAAGATGGCGGAGGAAGGCGTTGCGGCAGTGCGGATGTGCTATGCAGACGTGATGTTTGCCAGGACCGACGGTTCCCTGTGGGCCGTGGACAGTGAGGGGAACGTGGGGCCTCTCATGGAGGGGACTTCCGTGCTTCTTCC
Source organism: uncultured Hungatella sp. (assembly GCA_910586845.1). GTDB lineage: Bacteria > Bacillota > Clostridia > Lachnospirales > Lachnospiraceae > UBA3402. The sequence goes on along the minus strand of CAJUJV010000028.1, from coordinate 35,077 downwards.
CGGACTTTCGGACAGCCGGTAAGCGTCCGGAGGAGGGAGAACATCTTCCGGCGGCAGCTTCCAAAAAAATACTTAAAATAGAGAAAAATTATATTGATAAAAATATCACAACATGAGATAATGAAAGACAGCTATGAATTCTATTTTAATATGCGGAGGGATAAGATATGAAGGTAACGATCTGTATTGGTAGCGCGTGTCACTTAAAGGGATCCAGAGAGATCATCAAGGAGATGCAGGAGCTGGTGGCAGCCAACGGAGTCAAGGACAAGGTGGATTTAAACGGCGCGTTCTGCAGCGGCAACTGTGTCAACGGCGTCTGCGTGACCGTGGACGGAGTCCTCCATTCCCTGCAGCCGGAGAACACCAAGGCGTTCTTTGAGAAAGAGATCATGGGGAGGCTGTAATCATGGCGATCATTGATTTCAAGGCTACGAAGTGTAAGCATTGTTACAAATGCGTCCGCAACTGCGAAGTCAAGGCCATTATGATCAAAGACGGGCGGGCGGAGATCATGCCTGACAAATGTATCCTCTGCGGCAAATGCCTGCAGATCTGTCCTCAGTCAGCCAAACAGCTGGTCAGTGATCTTGGACTGGTGAAGAGCTGGATCATGAGCGGTCAGAAGGTGGTGGTGTCCATCGCTCCGTCTTATATGGGACTTCTGAAATTCAACACCATCGGCCAGGTGAAGGCGGCTCTGAAGAAGCTGGGCTTTGCCGACGTGAGAGAGACTTCAGAGGGTGCCGCGCTGGTGACAGAGGAGTATACCCGGCTTTTGCAGGAGGGAAAGATGGAGAACATCATCACCACCTGCTGTCCCAGCGTCAACGATCTGATCGAGATCTATTATCCCCAGCTGGTGCCCTGGCTGGCCCCTGTGGTATCTCCCATGATTGCCCACGGAAGACTGCTGAAGAAAGAATACGGAGCAGACACCAAAGTAGTATTTTTAGGGCCCTGTATCGCCAAGAAGAAAGAATCCCAGGATCCCAGGCATGATAACTGTATCGACGCGGTTTTAAACTTTACGGAGATTCAGCACTGGTTCCGGGATCAGAACATCGTGGTGGAAGAGTGCCGGGATGAACCCTTTGACCGGATCGATCCCAAGGTAAACCGGCTCTATCCGGTGACCAACGGTGTGGTCAACTCGGTTCTGGCCACGGAAGGACGGGTGGATTCTTACCGCAAGTTCTACGTTCACGGAACAAAGAACTGCATCGATGTCTGCGAGAGTCTGTCCAGAGGGGAGATCAAAGGCTGCTTTATCGAGATCAACAACTGCTCCGGCGGCTGTATCAAAGGGCCTACGGTGGAGGATAAGACTATTTCTCAGTTTAAGGTCAAGCTGGATATGGAGGATGCGGTGAAGAAAGCTCCCGTAGATTCCAGGACCATAGTGGAGATGCTGGTGGATGTGGAGATGGAGAAGGTCTTTGAAGACCGGTCCGCCAAAGAGTCCCTGCCCACGGAAGAGGAGATCCGGGCCATTCTCCGGGAGATCGGCAAGAACAGTCCCGAGGATGAGTTAAACTGCAGCGCCTGCGGATATCCTACCTGCCGGGACAAGGCCATTGCCGTGTTCCAGAAGAAGGCGGAACTGAACATGTGTATTCCGTTTATGCACGAGAAGGCGGAATCCCTTTCCAATCTGGTAATGGAGACCTCTCCCAATATCGTCCTCATCGTGGACAAAGACATGAAGATCATGGAATACTCGGCAGTAGGAGAGAAATATTTCGGCAAGACCAGATCCGAGGCTCTGGACATGTATCTCTACGAGTTTATCGATCCGGTGGACTTCCAGTGGGTATATGACACCCATCAGAATATCCACGGCAAGAAGGTGAAGTACGAGGAGTACAACCTGTCCACGCTCCAGAATATCGTCTACATAGAGAAAGAGGACGTGGTGCTGGCCACCTTTATCGATATCACAAAAGAAGAAGAGCTGGCAAAAGCAGAATACGACAAGAAACTGGAAACCATTGACCTGGCCCAGAGAGTCATCCACAAGCAGATGATGGTGGCCCAGGAGATCGCAGGACTTTTGGGAGAGACCACGGCGGACACCAAGACGACCCTTACCAAACTGTGCAAGTCCATGCTGGAAGAGGGCAGTGAAAGCGAGGTTCGATAGATGGGAGTTACAGTTGATGTTGCTTACAAGAGCCTGAATAAATTTACGGAGATCCTCTGCGGAGATCGGGTGGAGATCTTAAAGACCGAGGATTCCGATATCATGATCCTGGCGGACGGCATGGGCAGCGGCGTAAAGGCAAACATCCTGTCCACGCTGACTTCCAAGATCCTGGGAACCATGTTTTTAAACGGCGCCACTCTGGATGAGTGCGTGGACACCATCGTGGAGACACTTCCCGTGTGCCAGGTGCGCCAGGTAGCCTATTCCACCTTCAGTATCCTTCAGGTGTACCACAACGGGGACGCCTATCTGGTGGAGTTTGACAATCCGGGGTGTATCTTTATCCGGGACGGAAAGCTGATGCCCATCCCCCGGAATATCCGGGAGATCGACGGAAAGAAGATCAACGAGTTCCGGTTCCGGGTGAAGAAGGGGGATGCCCTGATCCTCATGAGCGACGGAACCATCCACGCAGGAGTGGGACAGCTTTTGAACTTCGGCTGGCTGTGGGATGACATCGCCGCTTATGCGGTGAAGGAATACAGCAAGACCATTTCAGCCATCCGTCTGGCTTCAGCCATCTGCCAGGCCTGCGACGAGCTCTATATGTTCCGGCCCGGCGACGACACTACCGTGGCCTGTATGAGGATCATCGACAGCAAGCCTATCCACATGATGACCGGTCCTGCCAAGAACAAAGAAGACGACGAGCGGATGGTGGCGGACTTTATGTCCGACCCTGCGGCCAAGACCATCGTGTGCGGAGGAACCAGCAGTACGGTCGTTTCCAGAGTGCTGAATAAGCCTATGGATGTGTCCCTGGACTATTTTGATCCCGATATTCCGCCCATCGCTTACATAGACGGGGTGGACCTGGTGACTGAGGGAGTACTGACCTTAAACAGAGTGATCAAGCTTTTGAGGCGCTATGTGAAGAAAGAGAGCGTGGTGGAAGACTTCTTTGAGGAACTGGATAAGCCCAACGGCGCCTCCATGGTTGCCAAGATGATCATAGAAGACTGTACGGAGATCCATCTCTATGTAGGAAGAGCGGTGAACAGCGCCTACCAGAATCCGGGGATCCCCTTTGACTTAGGGATCCGGCAGAACATGGTGGATCAGCTGAAGGCCGTACTGGAAGATCTGGGCAAACCGGTGACTGTGACTTATTATTGACAAGAGGAGGAAAAAAGTATGGTAACAAATGACGCAACCATACTGCGCGTAAAGCATGACGTGCTGTATGAAGTGGCCAAGATGGCCTGGGAGGGGACTCTGGAAGAGGGGAGAGAGGAACTTCCCTACAAGATGATTCCGGGACCCCAGGCCCAGTTCCGCTGCTGTATCTATAAAGAGCGCGAGATCATCAAACAGAGAGTGCGCCTGGCAGAAGGCAAATGCCCCGTGGGCAAGGATTCCATCAATGTAGTTCAGGTCATCAACGCGGCCTGTGAAGAGTGTCCCATCGCCTCTTATGTGGTGACGGATAACTGCCGCAAGTGTATGGGAAAGGCCTGCCAGAATTCCTGTAATTTCGGCGCCATCTCCATGGATGATACCAGGGCTCACATCGACCCGTCCAAGTGCAAAGAGTGCGGCAAATGTGCTCAGGCCTGTCCTTACAGCGCCATCGCCCACCTGGAGCGTCCCTGTAAGAAGATCTGCCCGGTAGATGCCATCACCTATGATGAGAACGGTATCTGCGTCATCGATGAGAAAAAATGTATCCAGTGCGGCGCCTGTGTACACAGCTGTCCCTTCGGAGCCATCGGCACCAAGACTTTTATGGTAGATGTTATCCGTCTGATCAATGCCGGCAAGAGAGTGGTTGCCATGGTGGCTCCTGCTACGGAAGGCCAGTTCGGACCGGACATTACCATGGCCAGCTGGAAGACCGCATTAAAGAAAATCGGCTTTGCCGATATGGTGGAAGTAGGACTGGGCGGCGATATGACTGCCGCCGCGGAGGCCGAGGAATGGGCCGAGGCTTACAAGGAAGGCAAGAAGATGACCACATCCTGCTGTCCCGCCTTTGTCAACATGATCAAGCAGCATTTCCCAATGCTCCTTGACAATATGTCCACCACAGTGTCGCCTATGTGCGCCGTGTCCAGATTCTTAAAAGAGCAGGATCCGGAGACTACCACTGTATTTATCGGGCCCTGTATCGCAAAGAAGAGCGAGACTCTGGACTTAAACATCCAGGACAACGCCGACTATGCCATGACTTTCGGAGAGATCCGGGCCATGATGCGGGCCAAGGGCGTGGAGCTGGAGCCGGAGGAGAACAATTATCAGGAGAGTTCCGTGTTCGGCAAGCGGTTCGGCAACGGCGGCGGCGTCACCGCGGCTGTAGTCCAGTGCTTCGAGGAAATGGGCGAGGATATCAAGCCGGAAGTTATGAAGTGCAACGGCGCGGCAGAGTGCAAGAAGGCCCTGCTTCTCATGAAAGTGGGCAAGCTGCCTGCTGACTTTGTCGAGGGTATGGCCTGTGTAGGCGGCTGCGTAGGCGGGCCCAGCAAGCATAAGACGGAGAACGAGGCCAAGAAGGCCAGAGATACGCTGATCGCCTCCGCCGACAAGCGCAATGTTCATGAGAATCTGAAAAAAGTGGGTGCTGACAAGGTGCATATGCATCGCCAGTAAACGCCGGTTTTTGTATGGTGTCCCTCTGGGGATCAATACTGATCGTGTTGATCCCCGGGGGATTTTTTATTGTCTAAATAACATAAAAACTAATAATAAATTGTTTTAATTTTAAGAAATAAATTAGATATATTGACAATAAATGATACAGAGGGGTATAATATTTATCAAGTTTTAACACTTTTATTACATATGTTCCTTCCCCTGGGATCAGAGATATGAGAGATACAAAAAGGAGAATTTCGGATGAAAAGAAAAAGGAAGATTTTAACGGGCCTGGCATTCACTCTGCTTTTTCTCATTTCCATGAGTTTCTGTGCATTGGCCGGGAATGAAGAAAAAATACATATCATCTATGGGCTGGATGAGGAAGGGAATGCGGTCATTGCACAGACAGCAGTTGTCCTGGATCTTGGAGAAGGCTACTGTGTAATGACTTCTGTCAATATATTGAATAAAGATTCGGAACGATTTGATCTTGTGGATGGTATTACAGGACAGAACTATAATGTGGTGCCCGTAAATCTGTTTGAGGACTATGGCATTGTCGTGTTTGACTTCAGCGATTCCATACTGCCGGAAGAAAGGATCATGAGTCTTGCACAGGCCAGCAAGGATCAGATCGTAACGATGGTATATATGGACCTAGAACGTTATGTGCATGAAGCCAGGGTTCAGATGACAGATGCCGAAGAAGGGGCCCAGGAGATAATCACGGAACTGTATATCACTGCTCTGGACGACATCACAGAGACATTTGTGCTGCCTGCACCTTTGATAGACGATCAGGGTCGTATGGTAGGGCTGTATTCCAACGATGGTAAGATTGTCGGGTTTGGTATGGATGTTAATATGTTTTATGCTAATTCATCATCTGCCGGGAGCTCCACATCTGCATCCGAAGAAGAGACTGCCCGGTCCACAGAAGAGACTTCATCTCCCGGCAGGCCGGACCCGGCAGAGCCGGAATCGGATGATTCCATATCCATAGGGCTGATCCTGGGCTGCGTGGCTGCAGTGATAGTTGTGGTCATTTTGATTGCGGGTCTTGCAGGAGGAAAGAAAAAAGATCCCATTGTCATTAGCTCTGGTTCGCCAGAACCCAAGCCGGAACCTGTCCCCAGGCAGGATCCCGCCCCCAGTCCGGCTCCTGTCACGGATCCGGTCAGACCCGGCCCTGCGCCCCAACCGGCCGCAATAACCGTGGAGATTGTGGCAACTGCCGGAATCATGCAGGGAAGAACCTACACCATCGGGGCTGAGGGGATCAGTATCGGGCGGGATGTATCCTGCGGCATCCGTTTCCCCAAAGAGACCAACGGCGTCAGCAGAAATCACTGCAGGATCAACTGGAACAGCCAGGGAGCCCTGACGATCATGGACTGCGGTTCTTCTTACGGAACCTATCTGAGCGGTTACGGAAAACTGCCCGAAAGGCATCCCGTGGCAGTGAAAAGCGGTGATACATTCTGTGTGGGGTCGGAAAAGAACGCCTTTAAGATTCAGATCAAGATGTAGACAGGTAATGAGAAAAAGGAGGAAATGCTATGAATATGAAAGTCTGTCCGAAGGGCCATTTTTATGACGGAGACACCAATGTGAACTGCCCGGTGTGCGAGGCAGAGAAGAGACAGGGAGGCGCGGCGGAATATGGAGCCACAGAACCTGTGGGAGGCGGGTATTCGGCAGGAGGAATTGACAGTGTGGGGGAGACAGAGCCCATAGGCAGGAATAGCAACAATTACTACTATAACGAGGAAGAGACCAGACCCCTAGGAGAACAAAGGGGAGGATTTACGGATACCAAGCCGCCTACACGTCCCTTCAGAGACACAGGGGAAACTATGAGGTATGTGGACAGTTCGGTTCCGGGAGCTGATAATTACAATGACCAGACTCTGCCCCACAGCCCGGGGATGGTGGCAGGCTTTACTCCGGTAGTAGGCTGGCTGGTGTGCATCGAGGGGCCGGACAGAGGACACGACTATCGGATCCGCACCGGCTATAACCATATCGGCAGGGCAGAGCATATGGATATCTGTATCCGGGGAGATAAACAGATCAGCCGGGAGAAACATGCCCTGGTGGCCTATGACGATACGGAGAAGGTTTTCTTCTTCGGGCCTTCGGATGGAAAGAACATCGTCCGGGTCAATGACAAGATGGTCATGGTCCCCACCCAGCTTCACGCCTATGACACGGTGACCGTAGGCACATCAAAGCTGATCTTTGTTCCTCTGTGCGGAGAAAACTTTAACTGGAACGAGTAACGGACACGGAGAGGTAAGGCCTGATGAATCTGCAAAATCTGTGTACAAACTGTCTTTTGGGCACCCTGGAAAACGGTATCTGTACATATTGTCATAAAAGCGTTCATGAATCGGCGGCAAAGCGCCCGGCAGTCTGTCTGCCGGAGCGCTATCTGCTGGCGTCCAGGTATTATGTGGGAAAGGTGATCGGAAACGGAGGGTTCGGTATCACTTATCTGACATGGGACTGCATGCAGCAGAAAAGAGTGATCGTAAAGGAGCTGTTTCCAAGGCTGGATGTTCAGAGGGCCGGGACAGGTCCGCTGGTCAAGGCGGTAAAAGGGCAGGAGGAGTATTTCGAGAAGTTAAAACAGAGATTTCGGGAAGAGGCCACGATTCTCGCCAGTTTCCGCAAAGAGCCTGCAGTGGTGGATGTGTATCAGCTGCTGGAGGAGAATAATACGGTATATTATTCCATGGAATATTTGTCAGGGATTGATCTGCGGACTTACATGGAACAGAACGGTAAGGTGAACTGGACCCAGCTGTCGGAATATGTCAGAAAACTTCTGTATATCCTTAAGATCCTTCACGGTCAGGGCCTGATCCACAGGGATATCAGCCCTGATAATATCTTTCTGACCAGTACGACAGAGGCGAAACTGATCGATTTCGGATCCGTCAGATGCTATAACAACGGGCAGGGGTTTACAACGATCCTGAAGCAGGCCTATGCCCCCATAGAACAGTATTTTTCCAATGGGAATCAGGGTCCATGGACAGACATCTATTCCCTCAGCGTGACCATATACCATGTGTTAAGTGGTCAGCGCCCGCCAAAGGCTCCGGACCGGATCAAACGGGATGGGGCCATATTTATAGGAGAACTTTGCCCGGATCTGCCGGGTCATGTGGCCCGCGCCATCATGAAAGGCATGAGCGTGCGGGGCGAGGACCGTTTTCAGAGTACAGAGGCCCTGGCCGCGGAGCTGTTTCCAAAAGAACAGACTTCCGGGCCCCGGCCTTACTGCCTCAGGGCGGTTTCCGGCTTTTATAAAGGGAGGAAATTCAAGATTTCTTCGGGAACCGTGGTTACTTTTGGAAGAGACAGCCGGTGCGATATGGTCTATCCTCCCGACAGTCCCGGCGTCAGCAGACGGCAGTGCGTGATCAGTTATGAAAGGGGAGGCCTTTTGATTGTGGACGAGCATTCGACTTACGGCACCATGGTGTCCGGGTACCGCCTGCAGCCGGACACACGGTATGAACTCCGCAGCGGCGATACCATCACTTTCGGCAATGAGGGATACGTTTTGGAGTGAGAGGAAGGGTTTATGAGAAAAACGACGGCATTGATACTGAGCCTGCTGGCTGTCCTGAATCTGTGCTGGTTCCCTGCCGGAGCGGCGGACAATCAGGCGTTTTTAGGGGGAGTCAGCCAGGAGGAAGAGGGGCAGCTGGATCTGATCTGCGGGATCGGGCAGGAGGAAGGAGACAGGGAGAGCTTTCAGGTCCTTCTGGGAAGCCGGCCGGTTCCGGTGATATGGGCATCCACGGTGGAGGAGAAAAAGCTTCCTAAGACGATCTACTGCCTGGTGGACATATCAGGATCCATGAAAGGGCGGATGGAGCAGACAAAAGAAGTGCTCCGGACCATAAGCGCAGGATTAAATGAGGAGGACCGCCTGATCATCGGGCGCATGGGCAATCAGATCACGGATACCGGTTTCCTCACGGCAGAAACAGCCGGGGAGGAGATTGAGAAACTCCGGTATACGGGAGAAGATACGGATCTCTACACCGGCCTGATCCACGGGCTGAAATTTTTGCAGCAGCAGCCGGAGGTTCAGGCTGTCAGGGCTCTGGTGGTCATATCCGACGGGGCCGACGATCAGGGGGCGGGATCCACCTGGAGAGAGGCCTATGATGCGGTGGAAAAGGCGGATATCCCCGTGTACACCGTTGCGCCTGTCCTCTCCCGGGCAGATTATGAACAGGCAAAAGAACTGGGCAGTTTTGCCAGAAACTCGGCAGGGGGCGTGCATTTCCCCAAATCTGACGAAAAAGGGTCCGCCCCTGCTTCCATGACAGGGGAGGAGATGGGAGGGGAGATCCTCCGGCTTCTGGGATCGACATTTGTCGTCAGGGCAGATCTGACTGAGGCAGTTCCTCAGGACAGGGACACTTACACCATCTCGGTAATTTTTAAGAGTCAGGATGGAAAGGTGTACGAGGACAGCAAAGAACTTCCGGAAAAGGACATCCGTCTGCCTCAGAGAGAGACAGAAGAGGAGACCACTTCCGAAGATGAGACTGATTCCCGGCAGGAGCCGGAATCTCAGCCTGTCCAGGAGCCTGACCGGAGATCAGGAGGGTCTCTGGCAGGGATAGCCACAGGGGCGGTTGTGCTGGCGGCAGCGGCTGTCCTGGCGGTCAGAAAAAAGAAGCAGAAAGAGGCAGAAAGACTCCGGCTGGAGGAAGAAAAACGGCAGGAAGAGGAGAGACAGCAAGAGGAAGGACGCCTGAGGCAGGCAGAGCTGGAACAGCAGGAGCGGCGGAGAAGAGAAAAGGAAGAAGCACTGAAACGGCAGCAGGAGGCTGCTTACAATGCGCTTCCCAGGCTGTCCGTCCGCATGACGGCTGTGGGAGTGAGAGATAAGACCTGTGTTATAAAACTGGTGGAGGGAATCGAGATGACCGTGGGAAGAAACTCAAAGGCAAAGATCATTCTGGACTCTCAGGATACCAGGCTGTCGGGCGTTCATTTCATCATGTTCTGGGACGGGCACAGCGTCTATGTGTGGGACGGAGGATCTAAAAACGGCACCGCCGTCAACGGAGTTGTAGTAGATCATTTGGGAAGGGTAGCCGTGAGACCGGGCGACAGCCTGCGGGCCGGCAGTTATGAATATCGTTTATACTGGGAGGATTGACAGATGAGATACAGATTAAAAAAATGGCTGCTGTGTGTGTTGACCATGACGCTGGTTGGAGGGGCTTCATCCTGGGCGGCGATACAGGATCCTCAGGGCGTACAGACAGAATCCAGGGAAGAAGACAATGACAATCGGGAGGAAGAAAACGAAGGACAGGAAGCAGGCGGCCAGCGGTCAGAAAACGAAGGACAGGAAGTAGGCGGCCAGCGGTCAGGAGACGAAGGACAGGAGTCAGCCGGTCAGCCGACGGGAGACGACGGGCAGTCGGAAGACAGTCAGGCGACAGAAGAGAACCAGCGGTCAGGAGCCGGTCAGCCATTAGGAGACGACGGGCAGAAAGAAAATGGCAAGCCGGCAGAAAGAGGCCAGGAGGGGAAAAACATGTCCTCAGGCCTGCCGGACTGGCTGTCAGAGGATTCGATTCTTATGCTGGCAGCAGGTTTCGGAGCCGGTCTGGCGGCAGCTCTGGCAGTATTCGGGATCCGGTCCATGATTCGGAAAAAGAAAAGAGATAAGAAGAACGCTTCCGGAGACAGAAAAGGAGGTCAGAAGATGGAAGGAGATTCCTGTATAACAGAACGTGTATCAGGAAAAAGGGGGACAGCTGCGGAAACCAGGGCAGTGCGGCTTCCCGCCCCGGCTTCCATGCCGGATGCCGCCAAAGGTACCGTGGGAACCGTTCACCACATCGGACGCAGGAAGAGCCAGCAGGATACGTTCGGTGTGAATCCTACCAATGCAGGCCTTCTGGCCATCGTATCCGACGGTATGGGAGGGCTTGCGGACAGTGATAAAGTGAGTCAGAGAGCGGTTATGGGGATGTTCCAGGCCGGAAACCGGGTTTCGGGAGACTCCGGGGAAAATCCTCTGTTTGAGATGCTGAGTATGGCCAACGAACAGGTTCTCGATATGCTGGGGGAGGATCAGCTCTATAAAAGCGGGGCCACGCTTCTGGCGGCGCTTGTGTGCAGAGGGCAGTTTCACTGGGTGGCCGTGGGGGACAGCAGGATCTATCTCTACTGCCGGGGACACCTGTTCCAGATCAACCGTGAACATATCTACAAGCAGGAGCTGGTGCAGGAGGCGGTAAACCGGAATATCAGCTTTTCCCGGGTCAGCACGGATCCCCAGAGAGACCGGCTGGTAAGCTTTCTGGGCATGGGGGAGCTGAAGTATATTGACGGGAGTCTGCGCCCCGTGGACGTAAAACAGGGGGATAAACTGCTTCTGATGTCCGACGGTATTTTTAACACCATTGCCGAGCAGGAGATCATATGGATCCTGGAGAATACGGACAACGCGGCAGGGGCAGCGGCTCTCATGGAGCAGAAGGTGATGCAGGCAGATAACCCGAAGCAGGACAACTTTACCTGTGTGATCCTGGATTTCTGAGAGAAGAGGAGAAAATCATATGGATGAGAATAAGACATTTTTCAGGAGAGCACAGCAAAATCAACTGGGATTTAAGGACATTTTCCGGGATGTCTTCCGCCGTCACACTCCGGAGGAGAATGCCAGACTGTTTATGGCAGGGACGGCACTGACCACTCCGGATGAGGCTTCCATGCTGTCAAAGTGGCTCAGGCCCTATCTGTTTGCCAGATTGTTTCTGGCAGGGATGCTGATAATGGCGGTTACCTATGTCATGAGTATCATGGGATATATTCTGTTTTTACCCTTCCTTTTTGTGGCGGGAAGTTTTCTGGCGCCTATTACGGTGATGATCCTTTTCTGGGAGATGAATATCCCGAGAAACGTCTCCTTTCCCACGGTGATCGCCATTTTTTTCCTGGGAGGGATGCTGTCACTGGTCTTCACCGTGATTTTAAATCCCCTGAAACCATCGGAGGGCGTGATGTCTGCCATGGCTACGGGCCTGGTGGAGGAAACGGCAAAAGTTCTGGCTCTCATGGTCTGGATGAGAGGGAGAGACAAAAAGTATATTCTGACCGGTATGCTGGTGGGCTCTGCCGTGGGCGCGGGATTTGCGGCAGTGGAAAGCGCAGGTTATGCGGTGGTTAATACTAACTGGAGCTTTTTAACTCTTATCCTGCGGGCAGTGCTGGCGCCCGGGGGACACGTGACATGGGCAGCCATCTCAGGAGGAGCCCTGGCATGGGCCAAGGCAGCGGAACCTCTGTCCGTGAAGCATCTGTTCCACCCGGTCTTTCTGTCCCTGTTTGCATTCAGTGTCATCACCCATGGACTGTGGGATTCCGCAGGCTCCATATTTGTGATCTTCGGTCTTGAACTGCTGATCATGGCCGCTGCTTACTGGGTCATGAAACAGGGCGTGGCACAGATCGTAAGGTCTGCTGTAAAACGCAATGACGACCGACTTACCCTGGCTCTGAACCATGACCTCTTTGGAGGGCTGTCCGGTGAAGAGCGACAAAGGGCAGAGGCGGCTGCCGGGGCAGGAGCAGGCAGGGCGCCGGTGCAGGCGGAGGCGGAATCCGGAAAGCCCGGGGCAGAGAAGCCGCCGCAGAAGCCTCAGAGAGAAGTACATGTACGGATGACAGGACTGAAGGGAACCTTTTCCGGGAGACGGTTTTCCGTGGAAGGACGGGTGAGAATGGGCCGGGATCCGGGCCGCTGTGATCTTGTCTTTCCGGCGGACACGGCAGGAGTCAGCGGGGCCCACTGTGAGATTATATTTTCAACCGACCATGTCAGTATTCAGGACCTGGGGTCCACCTACGGAACCTTTGTCAACGGCAACCGTCTCGATGCGGGAACTGTCTTCAGGCTCCGTTCCGGGGATCACGTCTGTCTTGGCTCAGCCAGTCAGGAATTTGAGATCACTGTAGGATAGCGGAAGCAGCAGAGGAACAGGAGCAGATTATGGGAGAGATTGCATATGCCGTTCTGACAAAGCCGGGAGGCCGCCGGATCAATGAGGACAGCGTCATGGCGTCAGAGATTCCCGGAGGTCTGGCGGTAGCGGTGGCGGACGGCCTGGGAGCCCACGGCGGAGGAAGAGAGGCTTCCGCGGCAGCCGTCGGACAGGTCTGGGGCTGCTGCGGGAAAGGCCGGCTGGCGACTACGGAAGAGATGAGACGGATGGTCTCCCAGGCAGACAGGGCGGTGAGGGCTGTCCAGACTCCGGAATCCCCGGGGATGTCCACCCTGGTTTTTCTGGTGACGGAAAGAGACAGGGCTGTCTGGGCTCATGTGGGAGATTCCAGGCTGTATCATTTCCGGAATGGACAGATGATCTTTCACACACTGGATCACAGCGTGCCTCAGACGGCGGTCTACATGGGGATGATCACGGAGGATCAGATCCGTTTCCACCCGGACAGGAGCAGGATCTTAAGAGCTCTTGGAAGCGACAGCTTTGAGCCGGATGTGGATGAGACCCGGATATCCGATTCGGGTTTTCATGCTTTTCTGCTGTGTACCGACGGTTTCTGGGAATATGTGACGGAAGATGAGATGGAAAAGACTCTGTATGGTTCCCGGGATCCGGAACAATGGCTTTGGGCCATGGAGCGGTATCTGAAGCAGAAAGTGCCGGAAGATCATGACAACTATACCGCGGCGGCTGTCTTTATATCACAGTAAAGCGCCCACAATTTTTTTACAGGAGGGGACAGACATGGAAATATACCGCTGTGTAAACTGTATGGAAGAAATAGGGAAGGATGAGACCAGATGTCATCACTGCGGCTACCATGTAGCAGGATATACGGCTCCGCCTGCTGCGCTGCGGCAGGATACCATCCTTCGGGGAAGATATCTGGTGGGACGTGTTCTGGAACAGGATGAATCCAGTATCACTTATACAGGCCTGGATCTGAAACTGGAACATAAGGTGGTTGTCAGGGAATACTATCCCCAAAATACCGTGTCCAGGGATGATTCCGGCTCCGGGGAGGTGAGCTGGAACCTTCCCGAGACCACGACTCTGGATCCGAAAGAAAAGATCCGGCGTTTTCTGAACAGTGCAGGGGAGACACAGGAGGGTCCGGAAGTGAAAGATTCTTTTGAGGAGAACCGGACGGCGTATCTGATCACGGACATGGCGGAGCCCGTGAAACAGGCCGGAAAACCGTCCCGGCTCCCCGGCGGGAAGAGAACGATCCTGGCAGCAGCAGCCGTGGCAGCAGTCTGTGCAGGGGCGGTTCTGATCTTCGGAAGAGAAGGGAACCACGAGACGGCAGTGGTTCTGGGAAGCAGCAACGGGAACCAGTTTCAGGGGGCCAATTATACGGAGATCGCCGGTGAATACCTGTATTATGTAGACGCCGACTGGAATCTGCATGTATGTCCCTGGGACAAAGAGAAAAACTCCTATCACACGGAAAAGGGACAGATTGTGGACACAGAAGCGGGATTTATCAATATCGGGAAGGATAAGATCTATTATATCCACGATAACGGGGAGGATGAGACCGGACCGGATATTCTGATGGAGATGGATTATGACGGAAGTAATGTAAAGCCCATAATCAACAGCAGATATTACAGCAATCTTCAGTATGTCTGTGACTCTTCCGGAAAAGAGATGCTCTACTATCTGAAAGACAACGGGGACCCGGAAGACATTCTCTATACCCTGTGGCGGTATGATCTGGAAGAAGGGAAGGAAGAACAGGTAATCAAAGAAAACGTCCACTGGTACAACATTGACGGGGAATATCTCTATTATACTTCTTTTACCATGGAGACCTGGCTGGACTATACCTCCTTTAAAAGAGCCTGGCTGGACGGGAGAAAGCCTGAGACCCTGGACAAAGACCATTTTCTTCTCAACGGATATGTGGGGGACGGCGCGGCTTATCTGTTTTCCATAGACAGTCAGCTGCTGATGGTCTGGGATCCGGAGAGCGGCACTGTGGACCAGTGTCTGGGAGAGTATTCGGAAACCGTATTTAACGCCTGCAGCGTCTATGACAGCGGCTGGATCTACTACAGCCCCGGAGGCAGCGGCCAGATCCATAAGATCCGCACCGATGGGACCGGAGAGCAGGTGATCTACAGCGGGGAAAATGTGCTGCAGCTCAACTGTACCGGCGGCCGGATCTGGTTTCTCACAGGCGTTTATCAGGAGGAAACCGGTACATACCGGATCGATCATGCCTTTACCATGTCGACGGACGGGGAAAATCTCACCGCGGCGGGAGAGTATCAGAGCGGGGAAGGGCTGATATACCGGGCAGAGGATGAAGAGATCATCCTGACGGGTTACCTGGGAGATCAGGACTATATTGTGGTTCCCAGGGAATTTAAGGAAGGGACCTGGAGAAGAGCCGTGGATAATCAGTTCCCGGACGATGTGGATCTGTACACCTGTGCGGACGAATCTCAGCTCTCTTATGATGAGACAGAAGACGGAACCGGCATCAGCCTGAACGGATATCTGGGAAGAGAGAAATGGATCACATTCCCCGAAAAGATCGAAGGACTTCCGGTAGTGGCCATCGCTTCGGATTTCTATATGGATGTGGATGCAGAAGTGGCGGGAATCTTATTCCCGGGGAGCGTGGAGCGCATAGAGGCAGAGGCTTTTAAAGACTATTATTCTCTGAAGAAGGTGATCTTTCAGGAAGGGCTGAAGTCTATTGACAAAGAGGCATTCAGCGGGACATGGGTAAAAGAGGTGACGCTTCCCTCAACTCTGGAATACTATTGTCCCGGTGCGTTTGTGGGAGTCAGGAAGATCGGTATCAACGGAAAAAGCGATATCTATGAGGTGGATGATCAGGGAGCGCTGTACAGAACGAGAAATATGGTTCTGCTCCTGGTTCCCGCCACAAATACCGGAGAGTTTACGATTCCGGATGGCAGCGAGGCCGTTGCCGCCTTTGCCTTCCAGGACTCTCAGCTGACTTCTGTCACGGTGCCGGGAAGTGTAAAGAGGATCTATTACCGGGGGTTTTTCAAGGCGGAAAAGCTTCAGAAACTGGTCCTGTCAGAGGGAATAGAATATCTGAGCCAGGAAGCCTTTTACAGATGTGTTTCTCTGGCGGATATCACCATCCCCAGAAGTGTCAAGACCATTGAAAAATGGGCGTTTAGGGGCTGTGTCCGTCTGAAATCCGTCACCGTAAGCAGGGACTGTGAGATCGCGGCGAATGCTTTTGACGAGGGTGTGACCATCAATTATTACGACTAAGGGGGAAAAAATTATGGAGATGATACGATGCACCAGATGTATGGCGGAGCTCGGAGCCGGGGATCAGGTCTGTCCTCATTGTGGTTACAGGCAGGACAGGAGCGATCAGCCGGGCAATGCTCTGAAAAAAGAGACCATCCTCCGGGGCCGTTACCTGGTGGGTAATGTGATCGGACAGGGAGGCTTCGGCATCACCTACGTGGGCTATGACCTGACTCTGGAGATGAAGATCGCCATCAAAGAGTATTTTCCCTCCGGAAACGCCATGCGTACCGGCAGCCAGTCCGGCGTGATCCAGTGGACGTTTGTGAACAATGACGAGAAGCAGTGGTCTGACGGTATGGACCGCTTTCTGACAGAGGCCAGAAGGATGGCCAAGCTGGATTCGGTTCCGTCCATCGTCCGTGTCAGAGATGCTTTCCGTGAGAATCAGACCGCCTATATTGTCATGGATTTTGTAGAAGGAGAAACGTTAAAGAGCTCTCTCCTGAGCCGCGGAATCATGGATTACAATCAGTGTATGAGTCTGCTGGCTCCCGTTTTAGACAGTCTGGCAGTTATTCATGACAACGGATTTATCCACAGAGACATTTCTCCGGACAATATTATGATCCGGCCCGACGGCTCCGCCAGGCTTCTGGATATGGGGGCGGCCGTGGACATCAGGGCCAACGACGGCCATGCCTCCATGGCTGTGGTAAAACGCAATTTCAGCGCTCCGGAACAGTACATGGACGAGGCTCTGGGAAGCTGGACCAACGGCTACGATTTATTACTGCCTTACGGGCAAAGTGGTTCCGGAGGCCATGGAGCGGGAATTTAAACAGGTTCCCATCACATTTCCGCCGGAATTGAACATCCCGCCTCATGCCGCCCAGGCGCTGACTCAGGCGCTGGAGCTGAAAGCGGAGAACCGGATCCGGAATATGCGGGAGCTTAAAGCACGGCTTATGGAGCCGGGCAGCACGGCCGCGGCAGAAGCCGATGAGGAGAGGACGGCCGCTGTCCGGCAGGATGAGACGAAGGAAGCCGGCAGCAGGACAGGCAAGAGGATATGGAACAAAAAAACCCTTATGACAGGGGCAGGATTTGCGGTTTATGCCTTAATTCTGGCAAAAGGTCACTGGCTTGCCGGTGTCTCAGCCGTAATTCTGGGACTTCTGCTTGTATGGCGGGGACATCTGAAAGCGCAGGGAAAAAAAATTCCCCTTGCCTTAAAGATCGGTGTGGCAGTATCCGGGATTATACCTGCTTTTGCTACGATTATATTTCTCGGCGCACTGATTTTTTATACCGGCAGGGAGGAAGAGGCGGAAGAGACAAGGGCAGCCGAAACCACACAGGCAGCCACGGCAGAGACCTCTGCGGAGAATGCCCGGGAAGCTGCCGCAGAGACTGAGGACGGGGGAAAATGGTATGACGAGTATGATGAAAGAGGATTCTATTCCTTTAATGACGACGGGACTTATACGCTGAAGCTGTGGATCGACGACAGCGATACCTGTCTGAAAGTGCCGGGGGAATTTCACCGGAAGCCGGTTACGGCCATTGGGGACAACGCCTTTGTCGATCTGTCCTTTGAGCAGATCCGTTTTCCCGATACGGTGAAGGTGATCGGCGAGGGAGTTCTTGACCGGTGTGAGGATCTGAGAGCCGTGTTCCTCCCTTCCTCCGTCGAGGAGATCCGGGGCCCTCTCATAAGCGAATATGAAGAAGACCATGAGAAGGTTGTGTTTTTTGTCGGCAGGTATCAGGAAGAGGTTGAAAAACTGAACTGGTGTGATAACTGGCAGGGAATTGAGAACAAGATGGACTGCTACTTTCCTGTCACGGACCAGGCAGAAACCTCAGGCTGGAGGCACGACTATGGTGAAGAGTGGATATACTATGAGGATGGTTTTGTCAAATTCGACTGGCAGACCATAGACGGGAAGGAATATTGGTTTAATGATGAGGCGGTGGCCTGTACAGGCTGGGCCGACAGCACAGACGGCAGCAATACCTGGTATTTTGACCCAAAAGACTGTTTTATGGTCACGGGCTGGAAAGAGATCGACGGAAAATGGTACTATTTTGACACAGATGACGGACATCTGCTGAAGAATACCAGGACTCCCGACGGATATCAGGTGGATGCCGACGGAGTATATGAAAAATAACAGGGTTGCCATATTTCAGGGGCTGCTGCCCGCAGATGAGAAATCTGTGAGCAGCAGCCATTTTTCTGTCAATCTGTTTTTTTTGATTCCGGGGCCTCAGCCGAACCGCTGCTGTCAGCCGGAGTTTCAGGAGCCTGCTGTTTGGGCGCTTTCCAGGTGCGGAAACAGAAGATGAAGTATCCGAGCCGGGTGCTGAACAGAAGGCGGCAGGGATATCCCCTCATAAAATCTGCACGGAACTGATCTCTGGTCAGCATATCGTCAGAGGTAATGGAGTAGCTGGCTTCCGACCGGAACAGCCTGCCCATATGGTGGAACAGCTGTTCAAAGATCTGGAGGGCGGCGGCGTTAACCATGGCGGTTCTTTTGGTGGGCGATGCCATCAGCACCAGCCCGACTGCTTTGAGAACCAGCTGTTCCTCCACGCCCAGGAGGAGCTGAACTTTTCCTCCGTTGTCGATATCGTAGAGAAGACGGCAGTAGAACCCTTTGCCTATGTTCTGTCCTTTATAATCATCCATCACAAGCTTGGCCTCCACCTGAAGGATATCCTGCATGGCCCGATTGACGGCTCTGGATATGATTGAGATCTCAGAGGAAAGATCATATCGTTTCTTGATCGTTACTTTCCCTACGATAGCCTGGTCCTCCATCATGATATGGCCTGTGAGCCAGCCGCTCATACACCCCAGAAACCGCTCTACGGCCAGGGAAGAGTAGTGGGAGAGCTGCAGATCCTGCTTGAGAGAGATGAGGGTTTTGTCTCTGAAATTATCATGGAGTTTCTTGTGGCGGGCGTAATCCGCATACCGGACAGAGCGCATATACGCCTCTTCCTCTGAAAAGTGCTTCATGGTATAACTTTCCAGATATTTGATCCCTTCCTCGCAGGCAGTCCGGGGCGACTCCTGATTTTCCAGCAGGTTTTTCAGCTTGTTGACGATTCGGAAAAGTTTTGCGTGCGCCTTATCTACTACTTCAACTCCTATATTGTACTGTTCATTCCATGCCAGGTTTTCCATAGTATAATCCTTTCTCTCAGCAGTCATTGATCATATTTTTTTCATTATAGAACTATTTTCTGCCCTTGTCTACGTTTAATTTCGGGGAACATGTGTATTGAAATATTGTTATTATTTGTAGTAAGGAAGGGGCTGCCGCAGGCGGGCCCGGTCAGGGAGGCACAGATGCTGGTTGCAAGAGACATTCATAAGTGTTATCATAGAAGGGAGATTCTGAAAGGAGCAGATCTTACGGCGGCTCCGGGAGAGTGTGTGGGCATCATCGGCGGCAACGGCTGCGGAAAGACCACATTTCTGTCCATTTTGGCCGGGGCCCTGAAACCCGACAGGGGGAGCATCAGCCTGGATGGGGAAGATGCCGGGAAGAATCCGGGCTTTTACACCAGAAAGGTGGCTTATGTGCCCCAGGAGAATCCGCTGATCGGGGAGCTGACAGTGGAGGATAACCTGC
Organism: uncultured Hungatella sp.; assembly: GCA_910586845.1. Classification (GTDB taxonomy): domain Bacteria; phylum Bacillota; class Clostridia; order Lachnospirales; family Lachnospiraceae; genus UBA3402. The sequence continues at coordinate 15,347 of CAJUJV010000028.1, read as the reverse complement.
TTTTATGGCATGGAGGGAACCGGAAAGCCATGGCTGAAGATCTGAACACGGGAACGGCCGCGTTTCTCGGCATAAAACCCATGCTGAAACGTACTGTGGACAAATTGTCTGGAGGCATGAAGAAGCGGCTTGCCATCGCATGTGCCCTGTCGGAGAGAGGTTCCGTGCTGATCATGGATGAGCCGGGAGCTGCTCTCGACATGGAATGTAAGGCAGATATCCGCCGGTATCTTAAGTCTTATCTGGCGGACGGCGGGACCGTGATCCTCACATCTCATGAGACAGGAGAACTGTCGGTGTGTACCAGAATGTGTGCTTTGAAAGAAGGCAGACTGATGCCCGTCGAAAGAAATCTTTCAGAAGAAGCACTCATAAAATATCTGTAAAAGAAAGGGAGGAAGAGACAAGATGAAATGCAGCGTATGCGGAGCAGAATTAAATGAGAATGAAAAAATCTGCAGCCAGTGCGGCAGCCCGGCGGAGGCACCCCGGGATGCCGGGGAACCGGCTGCAGTACAGGGGACGGAGACAGTTCCCTCATTTCAAAAGGAATATACAGAGGTGCTGAATAATCCGGCGGAACAGTCCATGGATCCGTCTGTCCAGACGGTTGTTCCCCCTGAGCCGAAGAAGAAAAAAACAGGCCTCATCATCGGGGCAGCCGTGGCGGCCGTGGCAGTTATCGGAGCAGCGGTGTTTGCCATGAACAGGGAAGATCCCAAGGAAGTGGTTATCAATGCCTTTGAGACGGTCTACACAGAGGATCAGGTGAAGCCCATGGAGGAGCTGTTCGGGTTCTCCCAGTTTGCCGAGGCCTCCAGGACAAAAGATGTAGAAGGGTCTGTCACCATAGTCATGGATAACTGCTCCGATCCCCAGATCAATGAATTTAAGGGAAGCGGGATCCGGATCAACGGCCGGGATGACAAGACCAACAAGAAAAGCTTTGCCAATATCGGCGTGATCTACAAGGATATGGACCTGGTAAATATGGATGCCTACTATGGAGACGAGACTCTGATGGTGGCCATTCCGGAGCTTTCCACCAGAGTGTTCACCATGGACCTGAGCGACGGCCTGATGGACAGGATCCAGAGTTCTCCGCTCATAGGGCCGGCTCTGGAGATGTCAGGGATCGATGTCCAGGGCTTTGCCGACTATCTGGAGGAGCTTTCGGCTCAGGCGGAATCGGGAGAGCTGAATACACTGGATTTCGACACTCTCATGACCCGGTACAGGGAAGGCACCCAGGCCCAGGAGAAGTTTAAGGAAGCACTGGTTGTGGAAAAGGGAGAGAAGGGAACCTTTACCGTGGACGGCCAGGAAGTGAGCTGTAAGGGATACAAGGTTCTGGTGAGCAAGGACTCCATGATGGAATTCCTGCGCACATCCACAGATTTCTTCTTAAATGACCAGGAGCTGAAGGATCAGTATCTGAGCCAGCTGGAGAGAAGCGTGAAACTGGCGGAGATTATGGGAGGCACTTCTTCCGGCATCTCTGCGGCGGATCTCTATCTGGACAGCATGGAGGACGTGACCGAGGCAGTCAACGAGATGATCGACTTCCTGGACGAGAGCCTGAATGATGTGGACATGAATGTATATGTGACCAAGAACGGCCGTCTGGCGGCAGTGGAAGGAACCACAGTCCTCAAAGTGAAAGACAGCGGAATCACCAGCGAGGTCAATATTGATTTTGACGTTAAGATCCAGGGAGGTTCTTACCCCACAGAGAATATGCTTGTCAATGTGGAGCTGACAGAAGGCAGCGACCGCATGGCTTTTGACATGACGAAGCAGGGCAGTTATGACGGGAAGAAAGTGACCAGCGACGTGGATCTGAACCTGTCCATGAGCGGCAGCGACGGATTTGACATGGGAGGCGTCTGGACCGGAAGCTATGATTCCGACAGCGGAGATTATCACATGGGCCTGTCCTGTACCATGGACCGTTCCCTGCTGGTGGATATTTCCATGACAGGAGTCGTGGATCAGCTGGAAAAAGGAAACTCTGTCCACATGAGCATCGACGAATTTAAAGTGGCCATGATGGATCAGGCAGTAGGGATGACCCTCAGCGGAGAGTATTCCTACAAACCTCTGGCAGAGCCGGTGACTCCTCTGGAGGGCGAGCAGTTTGACGTGATCGCGGCAGACGAGAGTCAGTGGGAGAGCGTGATCATGGAGTTTTATATGGGCATCATGCAGCTGGCCGGCCAGCTTTCCATGTAGAAAAAGAGAACCTTTTCCTGTAACGCACAGGCATACTATTTGACACAGAAATGAGAAAAGATTTATGTGGATGCATCTGGTTTATTTGAAACTGGAATTAAAAAGGGCATGCAGACGCCTTCCACATCTCTATGCAGGGGCAATCATGCTGCTATTGCTGGCGGGTGTGATTGCCCTTTTGGCGGGCCGTATGCTGTACGGAGACCAGGTGGTGGGGAAGGTGGCTGTGGGAGTATCCGTTCCGGAAGAAGACGCACTGGCCAGACAGGTGATGAAGATGGTCAGCTCTCTGGAAAGCGTAAACAGCATCTGTGATTTTCACTATATGGACCGGGAGGCCTGTCTGGACCGGCTGGAGGACGGGGAACTGTATGCGGTTCTGGATATTCCGGAAGGATTTGTGCAGGATATCATGAACGGTGTCAACACGCCGGTAAAGGTGTGGCTGACGGAACATGCAGGCATCGAGGGAAAACTGTTTCGGGAACTGACGGATGCGGGAGCAGTGATCTTAAGCGCCGGACAGGCGGGAATCTACGGGGGAAACGAATTGTATTATGCCATGGGGCTGGAGGAGGCCGTCGGGGAGCTGGAAGATGAGCTGAACAGGCGGTATATGGATTACAGCCTTCAGAGAACCGTATATTTCCGACACAGGAAGGCAGCAGCTACCGGCGACGTGACTGTCACGGAATTCTATGAAGCCAGCATGTATGTGCTGTTTCTGTTTCTTTCCGCCATCCCGGTGTCCGGCTATCTGCTGCCCATGAAAAGCGTGACGGTACAGAAGCTGAGAATGCGGGGGATCGGAAGCGGATATCAGGCATGGGCCAGGATATCAGGCATGGGATTTTTGATGGCAGCGGCCACAGGACCGGTGCTGATCCTCGTGACCGGGACAGGAGCCGTGGAAGCCGGCCTGATCCTGGCGGCAGTGTGGATTGTGACCTGCATGACGGCAGCTTCCGTTGTGGTTTTTCTGTATCAGCTGGCCGGGACCCTTATGGGCGGCATCATGCTTCTGTTTCTGGTGATCACGGGACAGCATTTTCTGGCAGGAGGATTTCTGCCTGCCATATTCCTGCCCGTCACCATCCGGAAGATAGGACCATGGCTTCCATCCGGGATCCTGATGGATACGGTAAAGACGGCCATGACCCGGCAATGGTCCTGGCGCTGCGGAATCTGCTGTCTGATTCTGACAGGGGCGGCCTGGACAGGAAGCATGGCTGTGGAGGTGAAAAGGCGATGAGACAGGCGGCGGTGTGGTTCCTTTTAAACTGTAAACGCTATCTGAGGAAATGGTCTTTTGCCCTCATCCTTCTGGCTCTTCCGGCTGCGGCCTGGGCTCTCAGACAGGTGGAGGAGAAGGAGGGCCAGGAGGTCCGGATCGCGGTGTATGCAGAGGAAGGCAGGGACCGGGAAAAGGATTTGAAGAAACAGCAGGGAAACGGCGCAGAACCAGAGAAACCTCTGGAAGCGGTGCTGGCAGAAAACCTGGAAGCTGGAAGCGCAGCCGGCGGCAGACTGTTTCGCTTCTATCAGTGCAACAGTGCACAGCAGGTCAGGGATGAGGTGGCTTCCCGGCGGGCGGAGTGCGGTTATATCATACCGGCAGGCCTGAGGGAAAAACTGGATCAGGAGGACTACAGGCACTGTATCCAGGTATATTCCGCACCGTCTACGGTGCTGGCGTCTCTGTCTTCAGAGATCGTATTTGCGGCGCTGATGAGATCATACGGGAAAGAGATCTTCCTGGATTATATCGGGGAGTCGGAAACCGTGAGACAGAACCTGTCCGGCAGAGCGCCGGAAGGTCTTCAGGACGCCGCAGCGGTTCTCATGGACCAGGTACTGGTCCAGGCGGCAGCCCTCTATGACAAATGGCAGAATAACGGCAGCACGTTCCGGTTTGAATACGGTTACAGAAGTTCCGGACAACAGGAGTCGGAATCAGAGCCGGCTCCGGCAGTGTTTCCGGTCCGGGGGATCGCGGCGGTCTACCTGTTCCTGACAGGTCTCTACAGCGGAGTGATGCTGGGAAGCGACGAGGAGAAAGGACTGTTTCTCCCCCTGCCGCCGGGAAGACGGATCCGGTGCAGCCTGGCCGCGCTGGCGGCTCCCGTATTTCTGGCCGCAGTGTCAGCCATGGCGGCTCTGAAGGCGGGAGGATGTCTGGAAAACCCGGGGAGGGAGGCGGCAGTTCTGGCGGTGTATTGCCTGGCAGTCTGTATCTTTGCCTATGGAGCGAAGGCGGTCTGCAGAAAGCCTCAGATCCTGTGCTGCATGATTCCTTTCTTTCTGGTGGGGAGCCTGGTCTTTGCTCCGGTGATCGTGGATATCAGACAGTTTTTCCCGGCCATGGGATGGGTCGAGAAGCTGTTTCTGCCTTCCTGGTATCTGAGGGCTTTTTAACATTACCGGACTGTTTTGAGGCCCCTTTTCCTCTCTGCAGCCGGATGACCACAAGCTCCGGGGGATTCATAACCCGCACAAAAAAGTGGTTGCCCAGCCCCCGGCTGACGATCAGATGTTTTCCCTGTTCCGTAAAATGGCCGCCGTCGTACCGGGGGAACAGGGTCAGGTCCGGTGAGAGGAGGCCTCCCAGACCGGGGATCCGGATAATGCCTCCGTGGATATGACCGGAGAGGGTCAGATCAGCGCCCCAGTCCCGGCAGGCAGGGTAATACAGAGGATTGTGGGACAGGAGGATATTGTAGCAGTCCTTATCCGCCGGCCCCAGGGCTTCAGCAGTATGGGCGGCCGTAAAGCAGATTCCTTTCACATAATCTTCCCGGAACGGATCTTTATAATAGGGCATGGGCATGACCAGCCCGTATATTTTAAGAAAACTGCCTTTCCGGGACACGGTGCACCATCTGTTTTCCAGAACGGTGATGCCCAGAGATTTCAGTTTTTTCATGAGTCTGTCATAATGAGCCGGTTTCAGTCCCTGCTCATGATTGCCGGGGGTGTAGCAGACGGGCCAAAGTTCTGTCAGACCGGAGCACAGCCGGATCAGATTGGCCTGGGAGCGGGGGTGATCGTCGGCCATGTCCCCGGTCATGGCGATCATGTCCGGTTCGGCCTGACGGATCTTTCGGATCAGAAGCTGGTTGCCGCTGCCGTAGCTTTCACCGTGAAGATCTGAGAGATGGACGATGGTAAACCCGTGAAACGCTTTCGGGAGGCGGGGGGAAGTAATGGTGTAATGAACTGTGCGAAACAAAGGCATTCCTTTCCGGGCTTTGGGCCCTGTAAATGGATTTATGCCGTCATGATACATGATTGAGAGGGCAATGTCAACTGTTAGATGTGATCTCTCAGGACCATACGGAGGAGGAAAGAAACGATGGAGAAAGAACTGTATGAGAATTACTGCCGGATCCTGGAGGCAGAACTGGTGCCGGCTCTCGGGTGTACGGAGCCCATAGCCATAGCCTATGCGGCGGCAAAAGCCAGGGAGGTGCTGGGGATGTTTCCTGAGCATATCGAGATGAGCTGCAGCGGCAATATTATCAAAAATGTAAAAGGCGTCACGGTCCCCAATTCCGGAGGCATGAAAGGCATCGATGTGGCAGCCGCCCTGGGTGTGGTAGGAGGAGATGCGGACAGCCAGCTGGAAGTGCTGGAGAAGGTGACCCAGGAGGATATAGACAGGACCAGAGAACTGGTAAAACAGGGGTTCTGCAGCTGCACTCTGGCAGAAGACGTGGAAAATCTCTATATTGTGGCCAGGGTGGAAGCCCGGGGCCACAGTGCGGAGGTAACCATCATTAACCGTCATACCTATATTACACGCATCGTAAAGGACGATCAGGTTGTGTTTGAGCGTTCCCTCGGACTGGAAGGAGAATCCGAGGCAGTGGACCGTTCCCGGTTAAATGTCAGAGATATCCTGGAGTTTGCCGATCAGGTGCGCATGGAAGATGTGGAGAAGGTTCTGGGACGGCAGGTGGAGTATAACACAGCCATTGCCGAGGCAGGACTGAGCAAAACCTATGGCGCCCAGGTAGGCAGGACCCTGCTCCAGTACTACGGATCCGATGTGAAGGTCCGGGCCAGAGCCAAGGCGGCCGCCGGGTCCGATGCCAGGATGTCCGGCTGCTCCATGCCGGTGGTCATCAACTCCGGCAGCGGCAACCAGGGGATGACCGTGTCGCTTCCGGTCATTGAATTTGCCAGGGAACTGAATCTGAATCAGGAGGCTCTTTACCGGGCGCTGGTGGTCAGCAATCTCATCGCCATCCATCAGAAGAAGTACATCGGAAGTCTTTCAGCCTACTGCGGAGCCGTCAGCGCGGCCTGCGGAGCCGGGGCGGCGATCACCTACATGACAGGGGGGAGCTACGAGGAAGTGTCCAGGACCATCGTCAATACCATTGCCAATGTAGGCGGCATTGTCTGTGACGGAGCCAAGTCTTCCTGTGCGGCCAAGATCGCCTCTGCCGTGGATGCGGCCATCCTGGCTCACTATATGGGGATGGTGAACCGATGTTTCCAGCCGGGAGAGGGCATCGTTCAGGAGGATGTGGAGAAGACCATAAAGAATGTGGGCTACATCGGACGTGTGGGAATGAAACGGACGGATACGGAGATCCTGAATATTATGATCGATAAGGCGGATGTGGATAAGGGATGACAGAAGGCCGGGGGCAGCCCCGGCCTGTCTGTTTCTGATGCTGTCTGTTCTTAGTGGAAACTCCGGATCCAGTTCAGAAGGGAGTTGTGGTAGACATTCTCCATCACGTCCTGGCGCATCCGGTCCGTTATGGGTCCGTTCATGGCCATCCTCTCCAGGATCGCCTGCTGAAGTTCCTCGATATCCATCTCTTCATAAGTCTTTTTCCGCATCGGAGGCGCGGCCTTTGTCTCCTGTCCTTTCTTCCCGTCTGTACTCCGGCTGTCTGACCGCATCCGGTCCCTGTTTCCAGGTGCCGGAGCCGTCTGCCGGCCATCCGTGCTCTGTGGGCCTGCTGCGGCTGACTGTCTGTCCGCGGCGCTCCGGCCGCCTGTGGCGGTCTGTTTTGTGCGGGAGTTTGTGGCTGGCGCGGCTGTCTGTTTTGTGGCGGTGTTCCTGTCGTCTGCAGCTGCCTGTTCTGCGGGGGAGTTCGGGCCTGACGCAGTTGTCTGCTTTGAGCGGGAAGTTCTGCTTGATACAGCCGTCTGTTTTGTGGCGGTGTTCCGGTTGTCTGTGTCTGCCTGATTTGCGGTCTTTCCGGGCTCTGCCGGGATCCAGATTCCGCCGCTGTTTGCCGGGATCATGATGTGGATCCTGCCGTCTGCAGCTTTTACGATCTCTCCTGACAGCAGTTCCTGGAAAGCGGAGGCGCTTCCTGCCGGAAGATCCATGACGGCATCCTGCTCATCGTTATTCACTGCCACCAGAACGGTTTCGTCATGATAATTTCTTCCAAAGCCGTACTGCCGGTTGGTAAGGACCAGTTCTTTGTAATCCCCGTAGGAGAGTGCCTTTACCTTCTGACGGATCTTTCCCAGGGCGGTGATCAGCCGGGTGCAGCCGTTGCTCTCCTGTGCATCTTCATAGTCCTCCAGACTCAGGGCAGGCCGCAGAGAATCGTCGGAATACCGTTCCTTCTTCCCCTCGATCCCGAATTCGGAGCCGTAATAGACAGAAGGTACTCCGGGAAGCGTATATAAAAGGATGTGGACCGGAACGAAGTGAGCCTTGTTGGTCAGTTTGGTGTAGATCCGCTCCACATCATGGTTGTCCACAAAATTATAGAGCTTCAGCCCGTCGGGACGGTTGCCTCCCATCTCATAGAGCCGTCTCACGGTGTGGGCGATCTCGAAATAGTTGTGGTCATTGTGGCCCGAATAGAGCGCCTTGTGAAGATGGTAATTGGTGACCGAGTGAAGAGTGCCCTCGTTGACCCACCTGGTATAGTCGCCGTGGATCACTTCACCCATGAGCCAGAAATCAGATCCGATCTCATTGGCCGTCTGCCGAAGGGCCTGCATATATCCGAAATCCAGCACATCGGCGGCATCCAGACGGATCCCGTCGATCCGGAATTCAGCGGCCCAGAAGCGGATCACATCACAGATATAGTCTCTGACAGCCGGATTGTTCTGATTCAGCTTCGCAAGAAGATCATATCCGCCCCAGTTGTCATAGGAAAACCCGTCGTTGTATTCATTATTGCCCCAGAAATTCACATGGCAGTACCAGTCTTTGTAAGGAGACTGGTCCCGGTTTTTCTTAATATCCTGAAAAGCAAAAAAATCTCTTCCCGTGTGATTGAAAACCCCATCCAGGATGACCCGGATTCCCTGTCTGTGGCATTCCTCCACAAAGGCTGTCAGGTCTTCGTTGGTTCCCAGACGGCTGTCCAGCTTTTTGTAGTCCGTGGTCTCGTAACCGTGGCCCACGGATTCAAACAGCGGGCCGATATAAAGGGCATTGCAGCCGATGTCCCTGATGTGTGTGATCCATGGCAGCAGAGTATTGAGCCGGTGCTCAGGCTCTCCGTAAGAATTGGTTTTAGGCGCCCCCGTCAGGCCCAGGGGATAAATGTGATAGAAAATGGCTTCGTCATACCATGCCATAGGTCAGATCCCTCCCTGTTCTGTGTTTGATCTCCGGCGGTCCGGCGCGGCGGACCACCAGTTTGATTATACCCTAAAATCCTGTTTTGTCATAGCCTTTTTCGAATATTAAGGAAGGTCGGTTTTAAAAGAGTGACGGCAGAAAAAGCTTTCTGTATGAGTTCGTCTGCAGCCGGCAATACTACCCTCTGTGAACAAGTTGTGTGTCCTCTTGTCCACGGAGGATATCATCACATGATACCCGGTCAGAAGCTCTTATGACCGGCAGCCATAACAGAGACATAAAGGAGAACAGGGATGAAATATGTATGCGACGTATGCGGTTGGGAATATGACGAGGAGAAAGGATATCCGGAAGGCGGTATTGAACCGGGAACAAAATGGGAAGATGTGCCCGATGATTTTGAGTGTCCCCTCTGCTTTGTAGGGAAGGATCAGTTTTCAAAAGAATAAAAGGTCTGTTTTTACAGGCTGTCAGGAAGCGGGGGTACCAAAAAAAGATACTCCCGCGTTAAAACAGGGGGTAAATAAATAGACTTTGTTTCCTGCCCGTGATACAATGAATCCGGAGAGAAGAATTTACGGATCAGATAATATGGCGGATCGGGGAGGAAAGAATATGGGTACAGAGAGCAAGAAACTGGGACATGACGATTCCAGCGGTTTTGAATTTGCCAGGGAGATGCTGGCAGGCGACGTGACGGCAGGGATCAATTTTGACCGTATCATGAAAAACCCAGAAGAGGGATATCAGATCATCGAATACCTGCTGTGTGACGAGAACCAGCCAAAAGTCACGCCTTATACCAGTCATCCCAGGTATTACTGGAATAAAAACAAGAATAAATTCTTGGCGCTCTGGAGAACAAAGACAGATTTTGATGCCGCCCTTTTTCTCGTAAACTATGCGAAAAAAGGAACGGCTCATGAAAATGAGGTTCTTTTGATCGAAGTTCTGGATATGGATGAAACAGGGATCCTTAAGGAGAAACAGACCAGATTTACCAGAAGCGGTTTTTCCAGATGGTTCCGGGATAAGAACAGTCAGTGTTTATCCGATACCGATGGTATACTGCGGGATATTTATGACAAAAAAAGTCTGGAAGAACTTGGCCGCATTGTTCTTGCCAAGGGCAAGCATCAGGGGGAATCTCTGAGGGATATCTGGAGCAGAGCAGAGGGGAAAAGCTACCTCAGGTTTTATCAGCAGCAGAGAAATTATGAATATCACACCGCGGTAGAATGCTTTGTGAAAAAACAGGAAGCACAGTAAAATCCAATATTTCATAAAAAAGGAAAAAACATGGACAATACCAGAAACCTGCGCGTAGCTCTCCTCCAGCTTGCGCCGGGGAAAACGATGGAGGAAAATCTGGAAAAGGGTCTTCTCGCATGCCGCCGGGCCAGAAGGCAGGGAGCCGACATCGCCCTGTTTCCGGAGATGTGGAGCTGCGGCTATGAGATCCCCGAAGACCCGGAGGCCCTGAGGAAACTGGCCGTGGGCAGGGACAGCGCTTTTCTGGAGGAATTCCGGAAGCTGGCCAAAGAACTGGACATGGCCGTGGGCATCACGTTTCTGGAGAAGTGGGAGCCATCCCCCAGAAACAGTATCTGTCTTGTGGACCGGTTCGGCCGTGACCAATACATCTATGCCAAGGTACATACATGTGACTTCGGTGAGGAGAACCGGCTGACGCCGGGAGAGGAATTTTTCGTCGCAGATTTGGATACGGCCGCAGGCGCGGTAAAGGTGGGCAGTATGATCTGCTATGACAGGGAATTTCCGGAGAGCGCCAGGATCCTCATGCTGAAGGGGGCGGAGATCCTGCTGGTTCCCAATGCCTGCCCCATGGAGATCAACCGGATCTCCCAGCTGCGGGGAAGGGCATACGAGAATATGGTTGGAATCGCCACTGTCAATTATCCGGACACGCAGGAGGACTGCAACGGCCATTCCACGGCATTTGACGGCATTGCCTACAGGCCGGATGAACCGGGATCCAGGGACACGCTGATCCTGGAGGCGGATGGGGCGGAGGGGATTTTTGTTGCGGATTTTCCAATTGACGAGATGAGGGCCTACCGGCGGCGGGAAGTCCACGGCAATGCCTACCGGCGGCCGGACCGGTACGGGATCCTGATATCAGAGGAGATCCGGGAGCCGTTTATCAGAGAGGACAGGAGAAAAACATCCGGGAGCTGAGAACCGGACCGCCGGATTCAGCGGGTTTCCATCCCTGGTCAATTAACAAATGGACAGTTTTTTGCTTCATTTTTCACTTGAAAGAAAGGGAGAAAAGGATACAATAGAGCCGTAACGAACACAATACCGGACTCCGGAATCATAGTGTTGGAGGCAGAATGATGGAAAGAAAAGAAACTTCACAAAAATGGAAAAGGATCGCCATGTCCTTTTTCGGGGTCATCGTCACAGGATTCTGTGTAGGTGCTTTTCAGAAAGCCAATCTGGGAGCAGATCCTTTTACCTGTTTTGTCACAGGAATCGGCAATATTTTTCACTCCACTTACAGTACCTTTTATCTCGTCATCACCGGAGCCCTGCTGGTGGGAGTGTTCTTTGTGGAGAAGCACTACATAGGCATCGCCACAGTGATTAATCTGCTCTTTACAGGGGCGGCGGCGGACCTGATGAGAGGGATCCTGGACGGCTTTTTCCCGGATCCGTCCATGCCGGTGCGGATCGCCATGATGCTCTTTGGGATTTTCGGGACCTGTTTTGCGGCTTCCGTGTATTTTACGGCGGACCTGGGGGTGTCGGCCTATGATGCCTGGTCCCTGATCGCAGGCAACAAATATAAGATTCTGCCCTTTCGGGTCTGCAGGATCATTACGGACTCTGTCTGTGTCCTCACCGGTTTTATCTTCCATGTGACCATCGGCGTGGGAACCGTGATTACCGCCCTGTTTATGGGTCCCGTGGTTCAGTGGTTCAACACCAATGTGTCGGAACCGTTTTTGTACGGCCATAAAAAATAGACAAGAAGGCTTCTTCCGTTCGGAGCAGGGAGAGGCCTTTTTCCTTTCCGGATATAGCAGGGACGGGCAGGAAGTATCAGGCCTTTGGCCGATGTGAAAAACCGGATGAAAACTGTTTTACGTCTGGGGGCCACACCCTTTTTGCACGGTTTTTAGTAGCAACGGGAGGGAAATTATGGTATGATGTTACTGTTCCGGTCAGTCATCTGTCTGACAGGTTGGACTGACATGGGGTTGACAAAGTGACAGAGGAGAGACAGAGATGGGAAAATTTTTCAGTGATGTGGTAGAACAGGCGCTGAGAGACATTTATTATGACGTGACTACCGGCCGCGGGCAGGAAAGCTTCCGGCGGCTGGAGAAGGCTTCTGCGGCAGGGGATGGAGATGCCACCTGTATTCTCGCCCGTTGCCTCTGCGGCTATCAGTATGTGTGGAGAGGACATGAGTTTCCCGAGGACGATGACAGGGCGGAAGCGCTGATGCACGAGGCAGTGGAGCAGGGAAGTGCCATGGGCGTGCTGCTGGCTTTGCGGAGCGGCGTGCTGACGCCGGAGCTGAAGGCCAGGATGCCATTTGCTGACTTAAAGGAGGCCTTTGAGATCGTTCTGGAGAAGGCGGAAGGAGGAGAGCCTTTCTGTCAGTATACCGTGGGAAATGTTTACTTCTGGTGGGATTTTCTGGAGATCGAGGGGAAAGGCAGGGAGTCTTTTCCCGATATTGACAGCTTCCGTGCCTATCTGAGGGCAAATATCTCCAAATGCGAGGACTGGTTCTGGAAGGCTTTTCGCGGCGGTATGTACTACGCAGGCAACAATTTATGCCGGTACTATGAGAAAGGCGATGAGGATCTGATCGCGCCTCAGCCCCAGAAGGCGGAGACGATCTGGGAGACCGGGGCAAAGCTGGGCTATCCTATCCATCAGCATATCTATGCCAAAGACCTGGCACAGGCGGGAAGAGAGGCAGAGGCCCTGGAGTGGCATAAGAAGGCAGCAGAGAACGGGGAGAAAGAGAGCTGGTACTTCGTGGGCAGGGCCTACGAGGAGGGAAAGGTGGTTCCCCAGGATTGTGCTTACGCTGCCAGGTGTTATGAGAAAGGGCCGGCGGACAGCATCGGATGCTGCAACCGACTGGGAGCTCTGTTATTTGACGGGAAAGGGGTTCCCCAGGATTACGTCAGGGCAGTGGAGCTTCTCACCAAAGCCTTTGACCAGGACAACAAGTGGGGAATCGTCTATCTGGCAAAAGCCTATTTTAACGGCCTGGGAGTCCAGAAGGATTACGTCAGGGCCAGGACCTTTCTGGAGAAAGTGACCTGGGTCAGCGAGGAGGCATACTATATGCTGGGCGTGATCTATGCCCGGGGCCTGGGAGTCTCCAGAGACATCAAAAAGGGAGCAGAGTATCTGCAGAAGGCGGGAAGCCTTCCGGAAGCCGGAGAAGAGCTGTCCAGATACAAGAAAACTCTTTTCGGAAAATGGGTAGAGAAGAAGTAGGACCTGCCGCCTGACCGCCGGTGAGGAGGCATAACATTTATACAAGCAGGAGGAAAAACATGAAACAGGATATGATCGTAATTCTTGACCTGGGCAGCACAGAGAATACTGCCGTGGCCCGTCAGATCCGGGAACTGGGAGTGTACAGCGAGATCCATCCCCATGACATCACCCCCCAGGCCCTGAAAGAACTGGAGAATGTAAAGGGGATCGTGTTAAACGGCGGGGAGAACCGTGTGGTAGACGGCGCGGCAGTGGATATCGACCCGGCGCTGTATGACTGCGGTTATCCCATGATAGCCATCGATCACCCCACGGCCCGGTGCGAAAAGAGACTGGAGACTCTCCCGGACAAGGAAACTCTCAGGGAGTTTGTCTTTGACACCTGCCACGCTCAGGCCAACTGGAATATGAAGAATTTTATTGAGGACCAGGTGGAGCTGATCCGCCGCCAGGTAGGAGACAGGAAAGTGCTTCTGGCCCTCTCAGGCGGCGTGGATTCGTCCGTAGTTGCCGCCATGCTCATCAAGGCCATCGGAAAGCAGCTGGTATGCGTCCATGTGAACCACGGTCTCATGCGGAAACACGAATCGGAGAGCGTCATCGAAGTATTCAAGAATCAGCTTCATGCCAATCTGATCTATGTGGATGCCACCGAGAGATTTCTGGGCAAGCTGGCAGGAGTGGCTGACCCGGAGCAGAAGCGCAAGATCATAGGCGGAGAATTTATCCGGGTGTTCGAGGAGGAAGCCAGAAAGCTGGAGGGCATCGATTTCCTGGGTCAGGGAACCATCTACCCGGATATCATCGAGAGCGGCACCAAGACGGCCAGGATGGTGAAATCCCACCACAATGTGGGAGGCCTGCCGGAGGATTTGAAGTTCGAGCTGGTGGAGCCCTTAAAGCAGCTGTTTAAAGATGAAGTGCGGGCCTGCGGTGTGGAACTGGGTCTGCCTGCCTCCATGGTCTACCGTCAGCCCTTCCCAGGCCCGGGTCTGGGTGTCCGGTGTCTCGGCGCCATCACCAGAGACCGGCTGGAGGCTGTCAGAGAATCCGACGCTATCCTCAGAGATGAGTTCGAAAAGGCAGGGCTTGACAAGAAGGTATGGCAGTACTTTACCGTGGTGCCGGATTTCAAGTCCGTGGGAGTGAAGAACAACGCCAGGTGCTTTGACTATATGGTGATCATCCGGGCAATCAACACGGTGGATGCCATGAGCGCTACGGTGGAGAGAGTGGACTGGGATGTGCTTGAGAGGATTACAAACCGGATCCTGGCGGAAGTGGGGAATGTGTGCAGAGTGTGCTATGATATGAGTCCGAAGCCGCCGGCGACGATAGAATTTGAATAGGGTGTCCCGCTCCTACCGATTTCTCACCATTTATCCCACTGAGAATGATCTGAAAACAGGACTGGGAAAACAGAAGAATGAACCTGCTATAAGGCAGAGCCAAAAGGGTATAATCTACCCTTTTGGCTCTGTTTCGACCAATTTCATATTTTCAGGTATTCCATTCTCTCCCTAAATCCCTTATAATGGTCATACCTGTTGAAAGTTCCATAAGGAACGGATGGCAGGTTGGAGACATCAGCGAAAACGAGTGAGCACTCCCTATTTGGAGAATACGCACCTTCGGGACGGGTTTAATTCATGTTAGACCAGTGCCGCAGGTGTGTAAACACCAAAGAAAGGAGGATCGGGTCTGTGGGTATTTTAGACATCATGAGCCGCATCGTAAGTATCTTAGTAGGTCTGGCAACATTGGCTGAAAAGAGTAAACCTTACATAAAGCGGCACAAGGGACAGACAGAAAAAGACCCATCAGCAAGCTTGGCGGCGACTGATGGGTCGAGAGACGATTGCTTAAATTAGCAATCTGTAATTCCCTAAGGGCGGCAGCTACATCGCCGCCTTTCTCCTATTACAAGTTCATAATAACATTTTGCCAGGGTGAAGTCAATGAAAATTTCTTACCCTTCCTCCGGTTCACCAAATATTTTACAGTATTCATCAGCAGACATCTTTAATATGCTAAGATTAACAGAAAA
>CAJUJV010000027.1:41552-43140 GCA_910586845.1 uncultured Hungatella sp. | reverse complement strand
TCGCACAGCTTAACAAGCCGACTTTGGTAATAGCGCACAATAAGACATTAGCGGCCCAGCTCTATGGTGAGTTCAAAGAGTATTTTCCGAGTAACGCGGTAGAATACTTTGTGTCCTACTACGACTACTACCAACCCGAAGCCTACGTCCCCTCCACGGACACCTACATCGAGAAGGATTCCGCCATCAACGACGAGATCGACAAGCTGCGCCACTCTGCCACAGCGGCGCTGTCGGAGCGGAAGGATGTGATCATCGTATCTTCCGTGTCCTGTATCTACGGTCTGGGAAGCCCCATCGACTACCAGGAGATGGTGATCTCCCTGCGGCCCGGGATGGAGAAGGACCGGGACGAGGTTATCCACAAGCTTATCGACATCCAATACGA
Source organism: uncultured Hungatella sp. (assembly GCA_910586845.1). Taxonomy (GTDB): domain Bacteria; phylum Bacillota; class Clostridia; order Lachnospirales; family Lachnospiraceae; genus UBA3402. The sequence goes on along the minus strand of CAJUJV010000027.1, from coordinate 42,752 downwards.
CAGAAATGACATGGACTTTCATCGGGGAACCTTTCGGGTCAGAGGGGATGTGGTGGAGATCTTCCCGGCCTACTCCGGGTCAGAGGCCTACCGGGTAGAGTTTTTCGGGGACGAGGTGGAGCGGATCACCGAGATTGATGCCCTCACAGGAGAGGCGAAAGCCCAGCTGGGCCATGTGGCCATCTTTCCGGCCTCCCACTACGTGGTTCCCAAGGAGAGGATGGAGGAGGCGGCCAAAGAGATCCTGGAGGAGATGAAACAACAGGTGGCTTATTTTAAAAGCGAGGATAAGCTGCTGGAGGCCCAGCGTATCGCCGAGCGGACAAATTTTGATGTGGAGATGATGAGGGAGACCGGCTTCTGCTCCGGGATTGAGAATTATTCCAGACATCTGGCAGGAGGCAAACCGGGGGAACCGCCTTACACTCTGATTGATTACTTTCCTGATGATTTTCTCATCATTATCGACGAGTCTCATATTACGCTGCCTCAGGTGCGGGGGATGTATGCGGGCGACAGATCCCGCAAGACCACACTGGTGGAATATGGGTTCCGTCTGCCTTCCGCCCTGGACAACCGGCCCCTGAATTTCGGGGAGTTCGAGAGCAAGATCGATCAGATGATGTTTGTATCGGCAACTCCATCGGATTATGAGGCTGATCACGAACTGCTTCGGACGGAACAGATCATCCGCCCGACAGGACTTCTGGATCCTGAGATCTCTGTCCGCCCTGTGGAAGGACAGATCGACGACCTTGTAAGTGAAGTCAATAAGGAGGTGGACAAGGGCAATAAGGTTCTGGTGACTACCCTGACCAAGCGTATGGCTGAGGATCTGACCGATTATATGAGGGAGGTGGGGATCCGGGTAAAATACCTTCACTCTGACATTGACACTCTGGAGAGAGCGGAGATCATCCGGGATATGAGGCTCAACGTTTTTGACGTGCTGGTGGGCATCAACCTTTTGAGAGAGGGACTGGACATTCCGGAGATTTCTCTGGTCGCCATCCTGGATGCGGATAAGGAAGGTTTTTTAAGGTCCGAGACGTCTCTGATCCAGACCGTAGGGCGGGCAGCCCGCAATGCGGAAGGCCATGTGATCATGTATGCGGACACGATCACGGATTCTATGAGGAAAGCCATTGACGAGACAGAGAGAAGGCGGAAGATCCAGCAGAAATACAACGAAGATCACGG
>CAJUJV010000027.1:36824-41542 GCA_910586845.1 uncultured Hungatella sp. | reverse complement strand
CACCCCTACTACTATTAAAAAGGCAGTCCGGGAGCTGATCGCCATCTCCAAAGCCGCAGAGAAAGATCCGGCGGATGCAGAGAAAGATCTTGAGTCCATGGATGCAGATGAGCTGAATAAACTGATGAAAGAACTGCAGAAAAAGATGCACAAGGCAGCTGCAGAGCTGAATTTTGAGGAGGCGGCAGTTTTAAGAGACCGGATGCTGGAAGTGAAAAAAATGTTGCTGGAAATAGAATAGATATTGACAATTATTCTCAATAAGAGTATGCTCATGGTGATGAACAGATGACTAAGAGGAGGTTCAGCCATGAAGCTGAATGAAGGAGAGAAAGGAAAAAATTATCTGGTGACAGGGGTTCTGGCAGAGAAAAAGGTTGCCAGGCGCTTGGAGGCTCTGGGAGTCAACGAGCGGACCCCTGTCACTGTGCTGAATAAAAAGGGAAGCGGAAGCCTGATCATCAAAGTAAGGGGTACCCGGCTGGCCCTTGGAAGACAGATTGCAGAGGGAATTACCGTAGAGGAGGTGAAGGGGAGATGAGAAAAGATAACCCGAGTAAAGACAACTGTCCCATCACCGTAGCCTTTGTGGGAAATCCTAACTGCGGAAAGACTACTTTATTCAATGCATTTACAGGCGCAAAGCTTAAGGTGGCCAACTGGCCGGGAGTCACGGTGGAGAGAGTGGAGGGAGAGACGAACTATGAAGGCCATCCCATCCGGGTTATCGACACCCCCGGAGTATACAGCCTGACTTCCTATACCATCGAGGAGATCGTTACGAGAAAGTGTATTGAGGAAGAGAATATCGACGTAATTATCAATGTGGTGGATGCTTCTTCCATGGAGCGGAATCTGTATCTGACTCTGCAGCTTCTGGAACTGAAGAAGCCAGTGATCCTGGCTCTGAACATGATGGATATCGTGGAGGAGAGGGGAATGGAGATCGATCTCCACCGGCTGCCGGAGATGCTGGGACATATTCCTGTAGTTCCCGTGTCTGCCAGAAAGCGGAGCGGTCTGGATGTGCTGATGCATGCCGTAGTCCATCACTATGAGGAGGGGCCTCAGGGCATCGTGGTCCGCTATGCTCCTCAGATGGAGACGAAGATCGCCCAGGTGGAGGCGGCTCTGCGGAACAGGTATGGGGATATGGATAACCTGCGGTGGCATGCCATCAAGATGCTGGAGTGCGACGAGGAGGTCAACAAGGATCATCCTCTCAATCTGACAGGAATCGTGGATTATTCCTACGAAAAGGATATTATCAACGAAAAATATGACTACATAGAAGAAGTGGTGTCGGAATGTCTCTTCAATAAGGAGAAACAGGCTGCCATGACAGACCGGATCGATGAATTCCTGACCCACCCCGTGTGGGGGATCCCGATCTTTCTGGGCATTATGGCGCTGGTGTTTTTCCTGACCTTTACAGTGGGACATTTTCTGAAAGGGTATTTTGAGACAGGCCTGGAGTTTTTTTCCCAGGGATTTCTCGCAGGACTTGAGGCCATGGGGACCTCCCCCTGGCTCATCTCCCTGCTGGTAGACGGCATCGTGGCAGGTGTGGGAGGTATCCTCACCTTTCTGCCCAATATTTTTATCCTTTTTCTGGCTCTGGCATTTCTGGAGGACAGCGGTTACATGGCCAGAGTTGCCTATGTAATGAACGAGACCATGAGCCGGGTAGGACTTTCCGGAAAAGCCTTTCTCCCTATGCTTCTGGGATTCGGCTGTACGGTTCCGGCTGTCATGGCTACCAGATCTCTGGCTACGGAGAGGGACCGGAGAAGGACGATCCTCATTACTCCCTTTATGTCCTGTTCCGCCAGGCTGCCTATATATGTGCTGTTTGCCCAGATGTTTTTCAGAGACCATGCACTGCTGGTGTCCTACTCCCTGTATCTGATCGGTCTTGTGGCAGCCATTGCCATTGCCTATGTGGTTCACAAATCCGCCGGAAACGAAGAGGAAGACGGGCTTCTCATCGAACTTCCCGAGTACAAGACACCCAACGGGCGGACGGTGGCCATCTATGTGTGGGAGAAGGTTCAGGATTATCTGACAAAGGCGGGAACAACCATTTTTATGGCCTCCATCGTACTGTGGTTTGTACTGAATATGGGACCCGGAGGCATCGTGGAGGAAGTGTCAGGTAGCTTTGCAGCTATGATCGGCCGTCTTCTGGTGCCTGTCCTCGCACCGGCAGGGCTGGGCAGCTGGCAGATCGCAGTAGCTCTGATCTCCGGGCTATCTGCCAAAGAGGTGGTAGTATCCAGCTTTTCCGTACTGTACGGTATCAGTAATATTAATTCCGGAGCAGGCATGGCGCAGCTGTCTCAGATCCTTGCTCTGGATGGCTTCGGCCCGGTCAACGCCTATGCGCTGATGATCTTCTGTCTCATGTACACACCCTGTGTGGCAGCCATCGGCACCATCAGGCGGGAGACCAAGTCTTTTTCCTGGACGGTCGGAATGGTGGTGTTCCAGCTGGTAGTGGCATGGGTTGCCGCGGTCATTGTGTATCAGGCAGGGATCCGGCTGATGTAGAGGGAAAGGACCCGGACAGGCATTGGGATCGGGCAGAAATGAGCAGTCGGATATCAGAGTAAGACGGCGGCAGGCAGAAAGACATCAGGATCAGACAGGAAGTGAGCAGTCAGGACAGGACGGAGGATACGGGAGTTCCGGCAAAGATGACGGCATCCAGTTCTCTGGAGTAAAGATAAACCTGATCAGAGAGGCGGTCTTCCACGGGAACTTCGGCCCGGTTGATATGGGAGACCATGTCGGCCATCTCGTCAAAAGAGATGGCGTCTTCATAGGGAATAAGCAGGACTTCGTGGATACTGGAGGGAAGGATAACCAGATCTTTTCCCATCAGGTCCGCGAAGTTTTTTAATTGATCGGGATAGAGGAGGGTGCAGGCTCCGCAGATACCGGAACAATTGGTCAGAACGTAAAGCGGTGAGACTGTGGGGACAGACAGAAGATCATCGATAAAATTGTCCCTGTAGTCGCTGCCCAGATGTTCTCTGGCGATGGATTTCATCACCTCAGACATACTTTTCAGCTCCGCGGGAAGCATCCGGGGAGTGTTGTCGGAGGCCAGCCGGTAGAGCTCATCCAGACTGGTATCCCATGTTTTCAGGTGATCATTGTGGATCAGCGCCGTCATCTGGCCGAATTCTGTTTTTTCCAGAAACAGATAAAATACGATGGAAAGGTCCAGATAGGGAACAGAGGGAACATCGGAGAGCAGATCCGGATTAGAAGCAGTGTGGATCAGTTTATAAAGTACTTTGTCTCTTAACAGAGAAAAGTCATTCAGAATGGAAAAATCCAGATGGGTGACAGTTGAGTTTTCCTGATATAGCTGAAAGATTTCATCGATGACAGCGTCCAGAGGGACTCCTTCCAGATACCGCTCATAATAGCTGTTCAGATAAATCGTAGGCGAGCTTCCCGCACCCTTTCGCATGATGGCGAGACCATCCAGAAGGATCCCGTTGTTCTTGGGAACTTTCTGCAGGATGAGATCATAGCGATCTCCCAGCCGTGCCTGTAAAGCATCCGTTACTTTGGTTTGAAACATCTCGTATACCATATGTATACCTCCTTTTTGGGTTTATGCAGACTGCGCACACGAATTTATACCTCACATAATTCATACATGTGGGCACCTGGCTGGAAATCAGCCTCGAAACACAGAATACCGGAAACGGTGTCTCCATTATATCGGATCAGACATTGTTTGACAAGAAGAAAATGTGCACAAAAGGGCGGAACAGGATTTGGAGAAAATGACAGATGCACTGCGGACAGTCCTATCCTGAATTTAAGTGAAACAAAAATTGAAAAAACCGCTTGCATCTTTCAGGTCAATGTAGTATCATGTATACGATGCGTCTGTAGCTCAGTGGATAGAGCAGTGGCCTCCGGAGCCGCGTGCGGAGGTTCGATTCCTCTCAGACGCATTATTTTTATTTACAGGAGAGTGACAGAAAAAGGGTGCAGAGTCTCTGCAGGAGTTTCAGGAGACTTTGCACCTTTTTATGCGCAGGCCCCGAAGGGAATATTACCGTCTGTCGGATGCACGGGGCCGCACGGCGAGTAGGAGAAAAAGCCTTCCCTGCCGGGATTTATGTCTTAAGAAAGACAGGCGTTGAAAAGAGTGAAAGAATCGTTTATAATGGGGATTGAATTTTCAGCTCATCATCAGAAGGAGGAGCGATATGGCAAGGGAGAGAAGGCGGGCACGGAGCGGCCAGGATGAAAATATTCTTATTAAGGCTCTGCGTTTCGGAACGATACCTCTGATCGTGATCATACTGATCATCATTATTCTCTGTATGGACAGTCCCCGGGAGTCCGGCAGCGATGAATCGTCTGCTTCCGGAGTGTCTTCCCATAGCGGACAGCAGGAGGGAGGAGACGGAGGCAGCGGACAGGCAGCAGGATACGACGAAGACAGGGAAGACCCAGACCGGACAGAGGAAGACGGAAGCGGTCAGCAGCCGGACAGTCAGGCAGAAGACGGCCGGCCGGACGCTGCCCCGGCGGCAGATCCTTCTCAGTATGCTTTTCAGCAGGACGCCATACTGGAGCTGACGGGTCTTGTCCAGTCCTACTGCGAGGCAAAAGAAGAGTGTGATCCGGAACTTCTGTCATGGGTGTTCGGGATCGACAGCTGGTCAGAGGAAGAGAAGAAGGAAGAG
>CAJUJV010000027.1:7762-36814 GCA_910586845.1 uncultured Hungatella sp. | reverse complement strand
AGGCCCGGATGGAACTGGTGAAAGCCAGCGTAAAGGCCTATCTGAATATTTCCTGCTATTCGATCCAGGGTCCGGAGCCGGATTCCTACGTGATCTTTCCTTACTACGAGATCCGCTACAGGGAGACGGAGACTCTGATGCCGGCATTCAGCTGGGGATATGCCAGGAAGGATGAAAGCGGACGGTTTTATATGGTCCAGGAGATAGATGAGACGGTCCGGGACTATATACGAAAGACGGGGGAGAAGCCGGAGGTAAAGGCTGTGATGGCACAGATTCTGGCACGGCAGCAGCAGGCCATAGCCTCGGACGAGGTGCTGCAGAAGATCTACAAGAGCACGGGGGAATCCGAAGTGATCATCGGAGGAGTGTCCGGCTGAGACTGACATCCACAATGCTTTTTCACATATTAAACAGAGAGAAAAGACGGAGAATATTATGAATGTATCGGAATTTGATTTTGATCTTCCTCAGGAACTCATTGCCCAGGACCCTTTAGAGGACCGTTCCTCATCCAGGCTGCTGGTGCTGGATAAGGTGACCGGAGAGATCCGGCATCGAAATTTCAGGGATCTGCTGTCCTATCTGAGAAAAGGGGACTGTCTGGTGATCAACGACACGAAGGTGATCCCGGCCCGGCTTTACGGCGTGAAGGAGGAGACGGAGGCCAGGATAGAAGTACTTCTGCTGAAAAGAAAAGAGCATGATGTGTGGGAGACGCTGGTGAAACCGGGGAAGAAGGCCAGACCGGGGACAGTGATCTCCTTTGGCGGCGGACTTTTAAAAGGTACGGTGACAGACATTGTGGAGGAGGGGAACCGGCTGATCCGTTTTTCCTATGAAGGGATCTTTGAAGAGATCCTGGACCGGCTGGGCCAGATGCCTCTGCCTCCTTACATTACCCATGAACTGAAGGATAAAAACAGATACCAGACAGTCTATGCGAAACATGACGGATCTGCGGCAGCGCCTACGGCAGGGCTTCATTTCACGAAAGAGCTGCTGGAGGAGGTCCGGGCCATGGGAGTGATCATCGCCCGTGTGACTCTCCATGTGGGCCTTGGTACTTTCCGGCCCGTGAAGGTGGAGAATATCCTGGACCATCACATGCATTCGGAGTTTTATATGGTGGAGGAGGAAGAGGCGGAGAAGATCAACGACACCAGGAGAAAGGGCGGCCGGATCATCTGCGTGGGAACTACCAGCTGCCGTACCGTGGAGTCTGCCGCGGGAGAGGACGGCATGGTGAGAGCAGGGAGCGGGTGGACGGATATCTTTATTTATCCCGGATACCGGTTTAAGGTCCTGGATTGCCTGGTGACGAATTTTCATCTTCCGGAATCCACCCTGGTCATGCTGGTGTCGGCGCTGGCCGGCCGGGAGCATGTGCTGAACGCTTACGAGGAGGCAGTTAAGGAAAGATACAGGTTTTTCAGTTTCGGCGATGCCATGCTGATTCTGTGACCCGGCAGGAGAACGACTCATGGAAGAAATCCGTATCAACAAATATTTAAGCGACATGGGGATATGTTCCCGGAGAGAGGCAGATCGTCTGATCATGGAGGGAAAGGTTCTGGTGGATGGGAGGCCGGCGCTGACCGGGATGAAGATCCGGAGAGATCAGGTGGTGATCTGTGACGGGAAGAGGGCGGCTGAGCCTGAAAAAGTGCTTCTGGCGGTCAATAAACCCAGGGGTATTGTATGCACCACATCTCAAAAGGACCGGGCCATGAATATTGTGGAGATGGTAGATTATCCTGTCCGGGTGTACCCTGTGGGGCGTCTGGATAAGGATTCCGAAGGCCTGATCTTTCTGACCAACCAGGGGGAACTGGTGGATCAGATGATGAGAGGCTCTCACGGCCATGAAAAAGAGTACGTGGTCCGGGTGGACAGGCCTGTTACCGGAGAGTTTGCCGGAAAGATGGCGGCAGGAGTCTATCTGGAGGAGCTGGATGTGACTACGAGGCCCTGCAAAGTCCGGATCACCGGGGAAAGAGAATTTCATATTATCCTGACCCAGGGACTGAACCGACAGATCCGCCGCATGTGCAAAACATTCGGGTACCATGTCAGAGAACTGTGCCGGATTCGTATCATGAACATAAAACTGGGCAGTTTAGAGACAGGAGCGTGGCGGAAGGTGACGCCGGAAGAATATGGGCAGCTGACAGAGATGCTGCAGACGGAGAATGATCAGGAGGGATGAGATGGAGCAGAAACTGGAAAAAATGAAAGAACTGACCGCCCGGCTGTCGGAAGCGGCCAGAGCCTATTATCAGGAGAGCCGGGAGATCATGAGCAATTTTGAATATGACCGGCTTTACGATGAACTGTCTGCCCTGGAACAGGAGACGGGAACCGTTCTGGCAGGGAGTCCTACTCAGAAGGTTGGTTATGAGGTCTTAAGCGAGCTTCCCAAAGAAGCCCATCCGGCGGCTATGCTTTCTCTGGATAAGACCAAGGAGGTGGAAACTCTTCAGGAGTGGCTGGGGGAGCAGGAAGGCCTTTTGTCCTGGAAACTGGACGGACTGACCATTGTGCTGACCTATGAAGGGGGGACGCTGGCCAAGGCAGTGACCAGAGGCAACGGAGAGATCGGAGAAGTGATCACCAACAATGCCCGGGTATTTGAAAATATTCCTGTAAGGATCTCGTATAAAGGCACCCTGGTGCTCAGGGGAGAGGCGGTGATCCGGTATTCTGATTTCGAAAAAATGAACCAGGAGATCGAAGACCTGGATGCCAGATATAAGAACCCGAGAAATTTATGTTCCGGTTCCGTGAGGCAGCTGAATAACGAGATCACGGCGGGACGCCATGTGAATTTTATGGCTTTTGCCCTGGTACGGGCGGCGGGAGAGGATTTTCATAATTCCCGTCTGGAGCAGTTTCAGTGGCTGAAAGCCCAGGGTTTTGAGGTGGTGGAGCATCAGATGGTCACCAGAGAAACTCTGCCGGAGAAGGTGGCATATTTTGCCGGAGCCATCAAGGATTATGATATTCCCAGCGACGGTCTGGTGCTGACTTTTGATGATATTGCCTATGGAGAGTCTCTTGGCAGGACAGCCAAATTCCCCCGAAATTCTATTGCCTTTAAGTGGGCTGACGAGATCCGGGAGACGACTCTCTCCTATATCGAGTGGAGTCCGTCGAGAACCGGGCTCATTAACCCGGTGGCAGTGTTTGAACCGGTGGAACTGGAGGGGACCACGGTGAGCCGGGCCAGCGTCCACAACATCAGCATCATGGAAGCTCTGGAACTGGGAGAGGGCGATTCTGTTACTGTCTATAAGGCTAATATGATCATCCCTCAGATTGCCGACAATCTGACCAGAAGCGGGGTAAAGAATATCCCGGCTGTCTGTCCTGTGTGCAAAGGAGCCACGGAGATCCGCCAGGTAAATGATGTGAAGTCTCTCTATTGTACCAATCCGGACTGCCAGGCCAAGAAGATCAAGAGCTTTACCTTGTTGGTGAGCCGGGATGCCCTGAATATCGACGGTCTGTCCGAGGCTACACTGGAGAAATTTATCGGGGCCGGATTTATCAGGGAATTTTCCGATATTTTCCATCTGGACCGCCATCGTGAAGCCATCGTGGAGATGGAGGGATTCGGTCAGAGATCTTATGACAACCTGATACAGGCTGTGGCTGCAAGCTCCCACACGACTCTGGTCCGCCTTGTCTACGGTCTGGGTGTGGCAGGTATCGGTCTGGCCAATGCCAGAATGCTGTGCCGTCATTTCAAATATGATTTTGCAGCCATGCGCACTGCGGACAGTGAGTCTCTGACAGAGGTGGATGGTATAGGACAGGTGCTGGCGGATGCCTGGTGCGGATATTTTGGGGATCCGAAGAATCAGGGAATTGTGGACCGCCTTCTGGCAGAACTGACGATCGAACCGGTAGAAGAGGAAGAAACGTCAGGAGAATTTGCGGGAATGACTTTTGTCATCACCGGTTCTGTGGAACATTTTAAAAACCGCAAGGAGCTCCAGAGTCTGATCGAATCCAAAGGCGGCAAGGCCACGGGCTCTGTGACCGCCAGAACCACTTACCTGATCAACAACAATGCAAATTCCGCGTCATCAAAAAATAAAAAAGCCAGAGAACTGGGAATTCCCATCCTGTCGGAAGAGGATTTCCTTAAACTTCTGGAAGGAGAGTATCATGCCGATTAAAATCCAAAAGGATCTTCCGGCCAGGACGGTCCTGGAATCTGAAAATATTTTTGTCATGGATGAGGACAGAGCCATGAGCCAGGATATCCGCCCTCTGGAGATCCTGATCCTGAATCTGATGCCGGTGAAAGAGGAGACGGAGACCCAGCTTCTCCGTGCTCTTTCCAACACCCCTCTGCAGATCGACTGCAGCTTTCTCATGCTCAGCACCCATAAGTCCAAGAACACTTCTGCCAGTCATCTGAACAAGTTTTATGTGCCCTTTTCCGATATTGAGCGGAAGAAATACGACGGCATGATCATCACAGGCGCGCCGGTAGAAATGATGGAGTTTGAGGAAGTCAATTACTGGGAGGAACTGTCCATGATCATGGAATGGAGCAAAACCCATGTGACCTCCACCCTGCATATCTGCTGGGGCGCCCAGGCCGGGCTTTACTACCATTTCGGGATACCAAAATACAGGAGAGACAAAAAGCTTTCCGGCATCTACCGGCATCAGATCCTGGACCGGAAGGTGCCTCTGGTGCGGGGCATGGATGACTACATCATGGCCCCTCACTCCCGGTACACAGAGGTGAGAAAAAAAGATGTGGCAGCCCACCCGGAGCTGCAGATCCTGGCAGAGTCCAGGGAGGCAGGTCTGTTCCTGATCATGAAGCGGGATGGCAGTCAGATCTTCGTCCAGGGTCATCCGGAATATGACCGCATGACCCTGAACAATGAGTATCACCGGGACGTGGCCAAAGGCCTGAACCCGGAACTGCCCTGTAACTACTATGAAGACAATGACCCCTTCTCCATGCCCGTGCTGTGCTGGAGAAATGTGTCCAACACGCTGTACAGCAACTGGCTTAACTTCTATGTCTATCAGGAGACTCCTTATGATCTTGGAGGGAGTCATTGAAATCCGGTTTGGATGCCTCGGAGAGGGATATGACCATATCATTCTTTTTCATGAACAACAGGCCAAAGGATCCGGGGCCGCAGTTGCTGGCCACGGCAGAAGAAGCTTTTTGTACATAGACCCGTTCAAAGGGACAGTACTGCTGGACCAGATCCTGGATGTACCTGATCTTTTGGGAGTCCATTCCCGCATAAGTAATAAATAAAATGCGTCGGTCGATATTTCTCGTATTTATAAACAGCTTTCGGACATAGTGTCTCGCGGTACGGGTAAAGCTGCCCATCTCTACGCCGCCCACTGCCAGCCTGCTGTTTCGAAGTACAAGAATGGGATGGAGCAGCAGGGCATCACAGAGAATCTGTACTCGTTTGGATATTCTTCCGGTCTGACACATGAGATGAGTATTGTCGATGATGAAAGCCGAGGAGATATATCGTCTCAGCCGCTTTACGGTTCTCACGATCTCTTGTTTCGGAATGTGATTTTCTGCCTGGCAGGCGGCACACAGTACCACCAGCCCCATGCTGCTGGAGAGATGGCCGGAATCTATGACAGTGACATTCTCAAAGGATTTTGCCGCCTCCATAGCATTGTCATATCCCTGACTGGCATGTTTTGCCATGGTAATGTGAATCACATTCTGGGCCTCGGTCAGTCTTTCCGCGAAAAACTTTTCATAGTCCTCCACGGACGGCGGCTGAGAGAAACCGGTTTTACCCATAGCCACATGTGACAGCAGTTCGTCTGCTTTCAGCTCCTGATCATCAAGGAACCGTCCGTGGTCCGTGCAGACATAGTAGGGACATACGTGGATGTTGAATTCTTTCTTCAGAACTTCCGGAAGATCACATACACTGTCTGTGGTTACCATAAGGGATACTCTTCTGGCCTGCTCAAAGATCAGAACATCTTTTCCGATCTCTGATGGATTGGTGGTTTCGTTCAGCTTTACCAGTTCTTTTGGAAGAATGTTCAGGACCGCCGCTTCAAGCAGGGCTCCGCTGACGGGTTTTGCCAGATAGCCGCTGAAACCTTCCTTGCGGTAGAGAAGCTGATTGTCGCTTCCCGCATTGGCGGTCAGAGCGATCACCGGAACATCCTGGCACATTCCCGCCGGCTGTGTCCGCAGCGCGTGGAGGCATTGGATCCCATCCATCTCCGGCATCAGATGGTCCATCAAAATCGCGTCATAATGCTGGATCTGCGTCAGCCTCAGGCAATCCACGGCGCTTAAAGCCGTATCCAGATGGAGCTTGGTGGCGGCAAGCAGTTTCCGCACTACCATCAGATTCATCTCGTTGTCATCGACAACAAGAATATGGGCTTCCGGCGCCTCAAAGCTCTGTCTGTACTGAGCTCCCTCACGGCCTTTCACCCGGGAAGCCAGGGTAAAGGTCCCCAGTTCTTTATTATCTACGATATCCTGCTCCAGCGTGACAAGAAAGGTTGATCCTTTTGTATAAACACTGTTGACGCTGATCTCTCCGCCCATAAGTTCTACCAGCTGGTGGACAATACTGAGTCCAAGCCCAGTGCCTTCAATATGGCGGTTTTTTTCTTCATCTACCCGTTTAAACGCATTGAAAATGTAGGGGATATTCTCTTTCTTTACACCCTGGCCCGTATCCTCCACGGAATACCAGACACGCACCCGGTTAAGATTTAAGCGTTCGCACCAGATAGAAAGGGTGACAGACCCTTTGCTCGTATATTTTACGGCATTGTTCAGCAGATTGATCAGAATCTGTTTGATACGGATCTCATCGCCGCAGAGCATGCTTGGGATAGAAGAATCCACATGTAACCGGAATTCCAGCCCTTTTTCCCTGGCCTTGATCCATATCATATTGACGACTTCTGAAAAGAGAGTCCCTGTCTCATAAGAGGCATTGACAATCTCCATTTTTCCGGACCGGATCTTGGATAAGTCCAGGATATCATTGATGAGCGTAAGCAGGATTTTGCTGGCCCCCTGGATATTTCTGGCATTTTCGGCCACATCATCAGAGATGTCGCCCCGGAGAATAATCTCATTTAACCCGATGATGGTGTTGATAGGGGTACGGATCTCGTGGCTCATGCTGGTGAAGAAATTATTCTCTGCCTTATTTAATTCCTCGATCTCCTTTTTCTGCTGTATAGAAAGCTCATTTTCCTCCTCGTAAAGCCTGGTTAAAAACAAAAGCAGGATACTGGTCAGCATACCTACTAAAATAACCGAGGTGGCGGAATCAAAGAAGGAATGAGCCGGTGTATTCCGGGCAGCAAGGTCCGGGAAATAAAAAGCAGTAAAGTAGCACAGAAGGGTCTCCACTGCGCACAGCAGGAAAAATACCCCTTTACGTCTTCCCTCCAGGGTAATGCTGATATAAATAAAACAAAGCACAAACCATTCCGGCATTCCGCTGTAAAATCCGCCTGCTGTAAAAAAGCTTATGGGAAACAGCAGCAAAAGCAGTATGGTGATCGCCGTGGCTCCGGCGCTTATACATTCTTTTTGAATACTGATCCTGACAATAGCCGCTATACAGACAAGGCCAGCTGCCAGAATGACCAGATTCATGAGATTTCTGCCCATAGGCAGTACGATGATCAGCGCGATCATGCAGATGCTTGTAACTACACGAAACATTCGTTCCTGCAGACTGATCCTATGGTCAGAGATTATTTCAAACCACTTTTTAAACACACCAGTACTTCCTCCTGTTTTTCATTTATAATCCGGCAATAGTATCGCAGATCTCATCGTATAAGTGCATCAGCCTGGAATGACTGTGACGGATATATTCGATATTTTCCTTCTTCCCGGCCTGTTCCAGCAGCCTTGCCTGGCCTGCCAGCCGTTCTGCGCCGATGGTCAGCGATGTGCTCTTTAATGCATGGACCTTGACCGTATAATCTGTCCAGTTGGCAGTGTCGTAGAGATAAACAAGTTCTGCCTTCTTTTCCGGTGCCTGAGATAAGAACATCCACAGCATCTCCCGATAAAAATCTTCTTCCCCGCCGCAGTAATCCAGACCCAGCTGTACATTGATGCCGATGCGGGTGAGAGCGCTGTAGGGCTGAGAAGAGGGGTCTGACAGATTTGTTCCATCCTGGTACTCCGAGCCCTCATCCGGGAAGTCATAAGAAGTTTTGGCTGCGGCGTTCCCGCCGTCTTCCTCTTCTGTGAAATCCTCAGAAAACCCGTGGTCATCCTCATCATCCGCAAAGTCCTCAGAAGACTCGTCATCCCCGTCGTCGTCCTCCATGAAATCTTCAGAAGACCCGTCCTCCTCCTCGTCATCGTCCTCGGTGAAATCTTCAGAAGACCCGTCGTTATCTTCGTCGTCGTCCTCGGTGAAATCCTCAGAAGACCCGTCCTCCTCCTGGTCTTCTGTGAAATCTCCGGAAGACCTGTCGCTGCCATTCTCGTCCTCTGTGAAACTTTCGGAAGTTTCGTCTTTGTCCGGTTCATCCTCCGGGAAATTTTTGGAAACTTCGTCTTCGTTCAGCTTATCCACTGAGAAATTTTCGGAAGTTTCGTCTTCGCTCAGCTTATCCTCTGAAAAATCCTCAGAAGCTTCCTCTTCTGACCGGGTCTTATGTCCTGACAGGAAGCCGTCGGGTACCCTGCCTGTCTGTCCGGAAGGATCGGAAGCGGTCCTTTCCGTCACGGCAGTGCCGGCAGGCTGAGTATTTTTCTTTCTTTTCCTCTTTCGTTTCTTTCTGTCCGTGGGAGCATCGGAGGGAGTGGTGGGAAGAGAAGGCACCTCATCGTACTGAACCTGGTTCTTGGAAAGAACTTTTCGCAGAACGCGTTCCAGCACGGCCCGCTCGATGGGCTTGGGGATAAATTCTGTAAATCCTTCATTTCGGAACATCTCTCTCGCGCCGCTGATGGTGTTGGCAGTCAGGGCGATGATCGGAAGATCCTTAAAAGCGCCGTTGTTGATCTCGCGGATCTGCTTCAATGTCTCCACGCCGTCGAAGCCCGGCATCATATGGTCCAGGAAAACAATATCATAAGAATTGGCAACGCATCGCTCCACTGCCTCTCTTCCGCTGAGGCAGGTATCTACCTGGATCCCATAGCTGCCCAGGACCCCTTTGGCTACCACAAGATTCATCTCCTCGTCGTCAACGGCCAGAACCCGGACGCCTTCACAGGAAAACGGCTTGCGGCCTGCGGCCTGGGCCTCCTCGAATCCGTTGGCGCTGACTTCGCCGTTGAGCAGATTGACCACGGAAAGGGCAAAAAATGGTTTGTGGATCACCAGAAGCCTGCTTGACCTGTTGGGAATAAAGTCCCGCTCGGCGATCACAACCACCTGGTATCTGCCGGTCAGCTCTTCATAATAAGATATATTCTCTTCATATTCTGCCTGAGCGATAAATACATGAGTCACGGGATGAGTATTCAAAAGCTTTTGAAGCCCTTCGAAGTTATGAGCCTGATAACCCTCCAGGTAAAGTCCTTTTATCATATGAAGGATCATGTTGTCATAATATCTCCGCACTTCGTCGTTCGCGTATTTCTCCGGCCGGAAATAACATGCGATGCAAAGCTTGTCCGGACGGGAGATTATCATGGCAGGGGTGTCGTTGGCCACTCCCTGGGGAATGGTGATCTGAGCCTGGAGTCCCTCCTGTTCTTTGCTGTCAAAATGGATAAATCCGCCCATGGCGTGAAGAAGCCCCCTGGCGATGGGAAGGCCAAGCCCCAGACCTCCGGCGAAGCGGCTGCTTCCCGTATCCGCCTGATAAAAGTCATCAAAAATATGGGTGATCTGGGAACTGGTCATGCCGATTCCGGTGTCGCAGATATCTATGATCAGGTTGATCCCGTAGCTTTCTTTTCGATATTGGACACATACGTTGAGTCCGCCTTCTTCTGTGAACTTGATGGAATTTTCCAGAAGAATCTTAAGAACATGGGAAATTTTTTCCATGTCGCCGATGAGGACCGACGGTATCTTGGGATCCAGATCAAAGACCATTTCCAGCTGATGTTTGCTGCTCTGCATGGCTGTCATGGTAATGATGTCATTGAGCAGGGAATTGATCATGTAGGGTTCTTTGGCAGGGGTCAGAGTGCCTTCCACGATCTCCGTATAGTCCAGCATGTTATTAATCTGGTTGGACAGGCGTTTACCTGCCATCTGTATGGAATTCATGTCTGCCCGGATCTCAGGAGAAATATTCTTTTCCAATATGACTTCGCTGATTCCCAGAACCATGTTGATGGGAGTCCTGAGCTCATGGGACACATTGGAGAGAAACTCCGCGTTCTGCCGCCCGGCCGTCTCCAGTTCCATAAGAGTTTTATCATATTGCTTCCTTGCTTCCAGCCTTCTGTTAATCCTGTATACTGCTATGGCCATGGCGCCGGCAACTACGGTAGCGCCCATACACAGCCGTGTTATATGCTGCATACCCATAGCCCAGGTGATGGTATGTAATATAAAAAGCTGATATACCAGTTCCAGCACGTACAAGGCGGCCGTCATATACAACAGCCGCTTTTTGTCAAACATGGAAAAAATGAGGATCAGCATACAGGCTACGGATGGGATATCAAAAAGGGTGATCTCATGCACTCCAAAGAAAAAGAAACCAACCATCAGAAGCCCGGAACACAGATTTTCATAAAATGTCTCCGAACCAATCCTTCCGATATGAAGACACCATATAAGAGTATTGCCGATTAAAATGACGGGAACCATCCATAGTTCCCATGACAAAGCGATGGTGATCAGTATCAGCATTACGCCAAACATGGTGACAATGCCGGCCAGAAGCAGATGAACACTTGTCTGCCCTTTCGCTCTCATTGTTCCTCCAATCCCAGTGCAACTCTTTTAAGCAGTTCCTGCGGGAAAAATGGTTTCTTCAGGTAATTGACAGCCCCCAGGCTGATAGCGGTCCTCACGTCGTCTTCATATCCGGATGCGGTCAGAAAAATAACGGGAATCTCTATATCAGATTCCTTCATGCGTTTGAAGGTCTCCAGTCCATCCATAATAGGCATCGCTATATCGAGAAGAATCAAATCGACCTTTTCGCGTTTTATTTTTTCCAGAGCTTCCCTCCCGGATTCAGCCAGAAGTACATTATAAAATTTCTCCAGGATCATCTGAGTCCTCTTTAAATTCATGGCGTCATCATCCACTACCAAAATCCGTTTGCGCATAAACAGCAACCTCCTCTTACATACTCTTGAATTCTTCAATTCCGTATCTTCTATTTTAAAGCAGGATCGTAATAAAATCAAGTTCGGTTTTTCCTTTCTCCTTGATTCGGGGAATGATTTGTGGTACGGTATTAACCGATACAGGAAGAAAAACAGATAAGGCAGAGGTTTGCATATGATAAAGTATCTGGAAAAGAAACCGATGATCATGATCGTCATCGGAATCATGGGGATTTCCATGTCAGCCATATTCGTAAAATATTCTCAGGCTCCTTCTGTGGTGACAGCGGCATGGCGTCTTTTGTGGACCGTGGGACTTATGTCGCCGGCAGTGTGGGGATTTAAGAAGCAGAGACAGGAGCTGCTGACGACAAATAAGAAAACAGTGGTGTTATGTGCTGTCAGCGGTCTCTTCCTCGGACTGCACTTCTGGAGCTGGTTTGAGTCTCTGAAGCATACTACAGTAGCCAGTTCCACAGCCATCGTATGTACGGAAGTCATATGGGTGGCCCTGGGATACTGCCTGTTTCTGAAAGGGAAGATTACGAAGAAAGCCGCGGCGGCCATTGCGGTGACGCTGGCGGGAAGTATGCTGATCGCATATTCAGACTCAGGAGAAGGGGGTAATCATCTCTATGGAGACATGCTGGCTCTGGGGGCAGCCGTGGCTGTAGCCTGTTATACTCTCATAGGACGGATCATGAGAGAGACCATGTCCACGACCGCCTACACCTATATTGTGTATGTGTTCTGTGCCGCGGCGTTAGTGATTCTGGGAGCAGTCCAGGGATATTCTCTGACAGACGGAGGCATAAGCGGAGTTGTGGTGGGACTTTTACTGTCCGTGTTTTCCACCATATTGGGACACAGTATCTTCAGCTGGTGTCTGAAATATCTGTCACCTACATTTGTCTCCGCCTCCAAACTGTGCGAGCCGGTAGTGGCTGCAGGGTTTGCCGCAGTGCTGTTCGGGGAGATCCCCGGAGCTGTGCAGGTCGTGGGCGGAGCAGTGATCATAGGAAGCGTTCTTTTTTATTCACTGATCGAGTGAGGAAGGAAGCTTTTTCTCCCAGCCGCTGAACAGATAGTAGGCAGTCATAAGGGCGGCACTGACGATCCATCCGGCCGGATAGCCGAAACCGACCACGGCTGCCGTGTCGGAGATCCTGGTGGCGATCAGCAGGTAGATCTGGCGGAATACCACAAAAGAGGAGAGCATGATGATCATGGGAACTTTGGCGTTGCCGATGCCTCTGAGCGCTCCGGCCAGAACCTGATTGACGCAGCTGAACAGCATGAAGAATACGCACATCCTCAGGAACAGGACTCCGTAGCGGACCACTTCCGATTCTTTGTTGAACAGCCGCACCATCCAGGGGGCAAAGAGCCAGAGAAGGGCTGCGCTGACAAAGGTGATGATCAGGGCCATGACCAGAGCCGTGGCTGTTCCTTTTTTGGATCTGGGGATATCTCTGGCTCCGATATTCTGGCTGACAAACGTGGTAGATGCCTGTCCCATACTTCTTAGGGGAAGCATGATAAACTGATCGATCTTGGTGTAGCAGCTCCATCCTGCCATACAGCCGGAGCCGAAACTGTTGATATAAGACTGGACAAATACATTGGAAAAAGAGGTCAGGGCCTGCTGGAGTCCTGTGGGAAGTCCTACGATGAGGATCTGTTTCAGGATGTCCTTTTTAACACACAGGTCTTTCCAGGAAAAACGGTACACATCCGTGCTTTTGGTCAGGAGAAGAAGGATCAGGGCGGCTGACAGAAACTGTGCGATGATGGTGGCGTATCCCACTCCTGCGATCCCTAAATGAAAAATGATGACAAAAAGGAGATCCAGCCCGATGTTGAGAAAACTGGAAAAGCACAGAAACATCAGAGGCCTTTTGGTGTCTCCCACGGCCCGGAGAATGCCGCTTCCCATATTATAGACAAGAAGCCCGGAGACTCCGGAAAAATAGATCCGCAGATACACGGAGGCAGACTCCATCACGTCATCAGGAGTGGACATGAATCTCAACATGGCAGGTACCATAAGGACTCCCACGGCGGTGAGGGCCAGACTGCCGGCGAAAGTGATGGCCATAGTGGTCTCAATGGACAGGTGAAGCCGGTCGTGGTCGTGGGCGCCGTAATACTGGCTGATGATGACGCCGGCTCCGATGGATACTCCGTTGAAAAAACTGACCATGGTATTGATGATGCTGGTGGTGGAGCCGACGGCTGCCAGGGCCTCGGTGCCTACAAAATTGCCGACTACCAGGCTGTCTACCGTGTTGTATAGCTGCTGAAACAGGTTGCCCAGGAGCAGGGGAAGGGCAAATGCCAGAAGCAGCCGGCTGATGGAGCCTGATGTCATGTCCATGGCTTTTGAATTTGAATGAGTGTGTGGAATCGTTCCGTGAAGGTGATGCATATATTTTCTTCCTTTTCTGTACATACTATAGAAGACTCTCCCAATATCCTAACGTAAATTGACAAAAACAGCAAGTAATTTCTGTCCGATATCCATGATTCGGTGCAGGCAAGCTTGCCCTTATCATGGCTGCCTCATAGAGGAGATGTCGAGGGCCCTATAAAAGTCAGCAGCTCCGTCCTGCGGACTCCCGCAGCTGCCGCCGGTATTCGCAATCCGAGCTGTCGCTCTCCTTGCTCATACAGGCTAGCCTGTCCGATATCCATGATTCGATGCAAGCAAGCTTGCCCTTATCATGGCTGCCTCATAGAGGAGATGTCGAGGGCCCTATAAAAGTCAGCAGCTCCGTCCTGCGGACTCCCGCAGCTGCCGCCGGTATTCGCAATCCGAGCTGTCGCTCTCCTTGCTCATACAGGCTAGCCTGTCCGATATCCATGATTCGATGCAAGCAAGCTTGCTCTCATCATGGCTGCCGGACAGGACTTTTATAGTAATATATTAGTTGACTAATATTGGGAAATGTGTTATAGTGGGATTATCAAAGAAATCTGACAGGTTCAGAGGAAAAGGAGAAGAGATTTATGAAGATGACATTTCGCTGGTATGGATCCGACAGTGATTCCATCACATTGAAGCAGATCAGGCAGATTCCGGGTATGAGCGGTCTTATGGGGGTTTTGGATTATAAGGCGGCGGGAGAGGTCTGGACGGAGGAAGAGATCAAGGCTTATGTGGATGAAGTTCATGCTGCGGGTCTGGAGTGTGAGGTGATCGAGAGCGTTAATGTTCATGAGGACATTAAGATGGGACTTCCTTCCAGGGATGAGTATATTGCCAATTATATCACCACCATCCGCAACCTGGCAAAATATGGGATCAAGGTGATCGTGTACAACTTTATGCCGGTTCTCGACTGGCTGCGCACAGATCTGGCCCGTGTCATCGACGAGGACGGTTCCAACAGCCTGTATTTTGACGAACAGGAGCTGGGCAATATGACTCCTCTGGAGATCGTGAGAAAGACGGCGGAGGACAGCAACGGATTTACCCTTCCGGGCTGGGAGCCGGAACGTCTTGCGGAGCTGGAGAAGACTCTGAAGCAGTATGAGAGTATCACTCCCGATATGCTCCGCGACAATTACAAATATTTCCTGGATGCCATTATTCCGGTATGTGAGGAAGTCGGCATCCGGATGGCAGTACATCCCGACGATCCGGCATGGCCCATTTTCGGACTGCCCCGTATCTCTCACAGTCAGGAAGACTTCGATAAGATCGTGGCTCTCCACGATTCTCCGGCTAATGCTCTGTGTCTGTGCACCGGTTCTCTGGGATCCAATCCGGACAATGATATTCCGGCTGTTATCCGTCATTTCGGAGAGAAGGACCGTATTGCCTGCCTTCATATCCGCAATGTGAAGTATCTGGGATACCGCCGTTTCCGCGAGGCCGCCCATCTGTCCTCCACGGGAGACCTGGATATGTTTGAGATCATGAAGGCAGTTTATGACACCTGCCCGAAGGATGTCTATGTCCGTCCGGACCACGGAAGGATGATCTGGGATGAAGTAGGACGTCCCGGTTATGGTCTCTATGACCGCGCTCTGGGCGCCACTTATCTCAACGGACTGTGGGAAGCTATTGACAAGATGTCCGGAGAGAGCAAATAGGGCGTAGATCAGAAAGCCCGGGCCGGAGAACAGCAGAAAGGAGCAGTGAGGGATATGAGATTAAATATGGAAGGCCTGAAAGAGAGAGAGGCCTGGAGCAGGGCCGGCGTGGCTCTGCCGGAATATGACTGGGAGGCTATGTGCCGGAATACGGAAAAGGCGCCGGTGTGGGTTCATTTCGGAGCAGGCAATATCTTCCGGGGATTCATTGCAGGACTGCAGCAGAGACTGCTGAATCAGGGGCTGGCAGACAGCGGGATCGTAGCGGCAGAAACTTTTGACTATGATATTATTGATAAGATCTACAGGCCCCATGACAGTATGACCCTTATGGTGAGCCTGCGGCCTGACGGCAACACGGAAAAAGAAGTGATCGCTTCCATCGCAGAGGGGATCAGGGCCGACAGCTCTGACCCGGAACAGTGGACAAAGCTTAAGAGGATTTTTGAAAATCCGTCTCTGCAGATGGCCAGCTTTACCATTACCGAAAAAGGCTATGCCATCCGCGATCTTCAGGGAAATCTGATGAGAGTGGTACAGGAGGACATGGAGCAGGGACCTGACAGGGCCCGTCACGCCATGAGCGTGGTGGCAGCTCTCATGTATGCCCGCTATCTGGCAGGAGCGGCCCCTGTTGCACTGGTGAGTATGGACAACTGCAGCCATAACGGAGAGAAGCTTAAGAGCAGTGTTCTCACAGTAGTGAAAGGCTGGAGAGAGAGAGAGCTGGTACCTGCTGAATTTGAAGAATATATCAGCGACGAGGCCAGAGTATCCTTCCCGTGGAGCATGATCGATAAGATCACTCCCAGACCGGCAGAGATGATCGAGAAGCAGCTGTCAGAGGCAGGGATTCAGGATATGGCCCCTGTTGTCACCAGCAGGAACACCTATATCGCCCCCTTTGTCAATGCGGAGATTCCTCAGTATCTCGTAGTGGAAGACAGATTCCCCAACGGCCGTCCCGTTCTTGAAAAGGCAGGCGTGTACCTGACTGACAGAGATACGGTCAATATGACGGAGCGGATGAAGGTGACTACCTGTCTGAACCCGCTGCACACGGCTCTGGCAGTTTACGGCTGCCTTCTGGGCTATACCAGCATCGCCGCAGAGATGGGTGATGAAGATCTCAGGAAGCTGGTGGAGCATATCGGTTACGACGAGGGCATGCCGGTAGTGACAGACCCCGGTATCATCAGCCCGAAGGCATTTATCGACGAGGTGATCAGTCAGAGACTGCCCAATCCGTTTATTCCGGATACGCCGCAGAGGATTGCCACGGATACCAGTCAGAAGGTAGCCATCCGTTTCGGTGAGACCATCAAGTCCTATGTGGCCGACGAGAAACTGGATGTGAAGGATCTGACCTGCATTCCTCTGGCTCTGGCAGGCTGGCTCAGGTATCTTCTTGGAGTGGATGACAAAGGTGAAGTTATGGCAGTCAGCCCGGATCCCATGCTGACTCAGCTTCAGCAGCAGCTCATGGGCATAAAGGCAGGCGATCCCGGTTCTTATAAGGGCCAGCTGAAAGAAATCCTTTGCAATCCGGTGGTATTTGGTGTAAACTTGTACGAGGCGGGTCTGGCAGAGAAAGTGGAAGCCATGTTCTGCGAGATGCTGGCAGGTCCGGGATCCATCCGGGCGGCACTGAAAAAATATGTAAAATAAGGCACTGCCCGAGGGGAAAAAGCAGGTCAGGAAGGACGATGAGATTATGCGGATAACAGAACAGCTGGGAAGAGAGAACGGAAGGGACTATGCTCTCCGTATGTTAAAGGAGAATATTGTCCGTCTGGAACTGGAACCGGGCAGCAGCATCAGCGACCGGGAAGTGGCTGCCCAGCTGTCTCTGTCCAGAACTCCCGTAAGGGAGGCTCTTCTGGAACTGGCCAAGTCCAGGGTCGTGGATATCTATCCTCAGAGAGGAAGCGTGGTCTCACTGATCGATTATGATCTTGTGGAGGAGGCTTATTTCGTCCGTAAGGTACTGGAGACTGCAGTAGTGGAACTGGCCTGCGAGAAAGCCGCGGACTCTCTTCCGGAAGACCTGGAGGACAATGTAAAACTTCAGAGATTCTATCAGCAGGAGAGGAACACGGAGAAGCTGATGGAACTGGATGACGAGTTCCACCGGCTGATATTTAAGGCAGCCGGTAAGATGCAGGCATATGAGATGATGAAAGGGATGATGGTCCATTTTGACAGGGTCAGAAACATGGCTCTGGGTACGATCAAGGACAGAAGCCTGGTGGAGGATCATGAGAAGATCCTGAAAGCAGTCCGCAGCCATGATAAAGAAAGTGCCAGAGCCCTGATGGAAAAGCATCTGAGCCGGTATCAGGTGGATGAGGAAGAGGTAAGGAGAAGATATCCCGGATATTTTAAACCGGTAACCGGGGATTGAAGGATATTTATTTATCCCCGCGGGTCTGTGGTGATAATTATCGGCAGAGGTTTTTTTCCGCCGCTTTTCGGTGCGGAGGAAAGAACCCTTTTGATACAGTTAAAGGGAAATTGTTGTTTCATTCAGCCTCATTATATTCTGTAATACACATGTCTTTCACCTCCGCTCTGTTACCGATCAAAAACATTCTGATAGTGTAATCCACTGGCATATCATCAATGGCCTTGTAAAAATTATACCATTTCCTTATGGTGATCACAGGGGACCGGCTTTGCTTTAAACCTGCCTTGCAAAGGTCGGGTTACTGTTTATGACAGGTAATAACAGGTAAGATTGGCATAACTGTATCTTGCACTTGGGATAAAGGAGTGGTAACATAACATTATCCGAGAAGGACATCTTCCATGAACGGAGGTGTGCTGTGCCTTCTGGTCGCGGAGAAAGAGTTTCAGAAAAAAGGGAAAGATGAGGGGAGAACATGAAAGGAAGTTTTTTTACAGGTGCGGATCAGAATCCGAAGTTTGAGGTACGCGAGATGACTTTTGGTCCTTTGGGACCCCACGACGTGCTGGTAAATAACAAGGCCTGTGGTATCTGCGGTACAGACGTCCATATTTATCACGGAGAGAAGGGTTCTGCCGATGTGACTCCGCCGGTAGTGCTGGGACATGAATTTGCCGGAGTGGTGGCAGAAGTAGGCTCCGAGGTGACCAGCGTCAAACCGGGAGATCATGTGGCTATGGATCCCAACATGTACTGCAATGAATGTATGCCGTGCCGTATGGGAAAGAAACAGGAATGCGAACATCTCTTTGCCCTGGGAGTGAACGTGAACGGAGGGTTTGCGGAGTATGCCGTCTGTCCGGAGACTCAGTGTTTTAAGGTAAGGGATGACATCTCCTTTGACGTGGCGGCTATGGCGGAGCCTCTGGCCTGCGTGGTCCACGGCATCGATCAGGCACAGATACAGCCGGGACAGGTAGTTCTGGTTATCGGAGGCGGCACTATCGGTCTGATGATGGTGCAGATGGCCCGGCTTTGCGGTGCTTCCACGGTAATTTTAAGCGAGCCGGTGGAGATGCGCAGAAAGATCGGCCTGGAAGTAGGCGCGGATGGAGTCATCGACCCGATCCATGAAGACGTGCCGGGAAGGATAAAAGAGATCTGCGGGAGAGACGGGGCGGATGTGGTCATTGAGTGTGTGGGTAAACCATTTGCCGTGGAACAGGCTTTCTCGGCAGCAGGCTTTGCCGCTACCATCCTTCTTTTCTCCGTACCCGGAGTAGATGCCACGGTTCCGCTGCCTCTGTTTGATGTCTACAAAAAGGAACTGCGCATCGTCGGTTCCATGATCAATCCGGATACTCATCAGAGAGCAGTAAACCTGATCAACAGCGGCAGACTGGAATTGGAGAAACTGATCACTCATGTCTATGACCTGGAGCATATGGACGAGGCTATTCATATGCAGATGAGCGCGGAATCCATTAAAGTGGTAGTGCATCCGTAGGCAGGAGAAGGGACTGACTTTCGATCACAGACGGAAATAAAAAAGAAGACCCCCGGAGAATGGGAGCTGTCCCCACTCTCCGGGGGTCTTCTTTGCAGGTTGACCGGTATGGTGTCAAATATCGTATGGAAGTTTCGCTGTTTAGTTGTCGTCTGTCTTTCTGCGGCGGAGAGAGATACAGATACCGCCAAGGGAAGCCAGGCACAGAAGCGCCATCATGCCGCTCCGGGTGCGTCCGCCGGTCTTCGGCAGCATCATCCTGTCAAGAGGCGTATCCGTGTCAAGGATATAGGTCCACTGCTGGGTCACAGGATCCCACGTCTTCACATAGGTCTTGGGTACGCCGTCCTCCCAGATGGTGATCCGTTCCGGCCTGTCCGGATCGTTAGGATCAGGCAGCTCCGAAGGCCACTGAGGAGTGGTTCCCTGGGGAGTGTCCGGTGTGACGGTTTCCGTGGTTCCTGTTGTTTCCGGCGTACCGGGGTCTGCAGTAGTCTCGGATCTGTGGTTGTCGGGTGTGCTGTCGTCATCGTCATCATCGTCGTCTCCAGAACCGCCGGACCCGGCAGCTTTTAGTTCTTGCATATCCCGGCAGGCAGTATTAAAATAACAGTATCACACAGAGAAAGCGAGGAGAATGTATTTATGGAGTTGAGAAAGGATTTCTTATGGGGCGGAGCCACGGCTGCCAATCAGTATGAGGGAGGTTACCTGGAAGGGGGAAGGGGACTTTCCATCAATGACGTAGAGAAGGGAGCCAGCCACGGGGTGAAGAGGGAGATCCACGATCACGTTCATCCCGATGCCTACTATCCCAGCCATGAAGCGGTGGATTTCTATCACCATTATAAAGAAGATATCGCTCTGTTTGCGGAGATGGGGTTCAAATGTTTTCGTTTTTCCATAGCCTGGAGCAGGATCTTCCCCAACGGCGACGAGACGGAGCCCAATGAGGCGGGGCTGGAATTTTATGACGATGTGATCGGTGAACTGGAGAAATACGGCATCGAACCGCTGGTGACCATCAATCACTATGAGATGCCCCTGGCCCTTGTCCAGAAATACGGAGCCTGGAGGAATCGGAAGCTGGTGGAATTTTTCGAGCGTTACTGCCGGGTGATTTTCACCCACTATAAAGGACGCGTCCGCTACTGGCTGACCCACAATGAGATCAACGCTATGTTCCTGTCAGACCGTCCCTATCATCAGGCCGGAATCATCTATGAAGACGGGGAGAACCGGAGCCAGACCATCCTCAATGCGGCTCATTACATGCTGCTGGCCAGCGCCAGGGCGGTGCAGATCGGCCATGAGACGGATCCGGATAATCAGATCGGCTGTATGCTCATCTATCCTCTGGTCTATGCGGCTACCTGCAGCCCGGATGATCAGATCTCAGCCATGAAAAAGCTTAACAAAACTTATTATTTCGGGGATGTCCACTGCCGCGGATACTACTCCAATGTGTGTACGGCCATGTGGCAGGAGATGGGTGCGAAGCCGGAAATGGAGCCGGGCGATGAGGAGATCTTAAAGAACGGCACCGTGGATTTCGTATCATTCAGCTATTATTTCTCATCGATCGAGGGAAAGAATCTGGAGATTGTCACGGGCAATGTGGCTTCCGGCGGCAAGAATCCTTATCTGAAGGCGACCCAGTGGGGCTGGCAGATCGATGCTCTGGGACTGCGCACGTCTCTGAATTATCTCTACGACCGGTATCAGAAACCCCTCTTTATTGTGGAAAATGGTATGGGAGCTCTGGATACGGTCAATGAGGACGGCACCATCGACGATGATTACCGCATCGAATATCTGGAAGAACATATCAGGGCCATGATCGATGCAGTGGAGCTGGATCATGTGGATCTCATGGGCTACACGCCCTGGGGCTGCATCGATCTGGTAAGCGCCGGGACAGGAGAGATGCGCAAGCGTTACGGATTTATCTATGTGGATAAGGATGATGAAGGAAAAGGAACCCTTAACCGCAGCCGGAAGAAGAGCTTCTTCTGGTACAAGAACGTCATCGCCACCAACGGAGGCTGTCTGAGGTAAAGATTCAGAACCAGAGACTTTCGCCGGCGATACAGGCGATCCCGCTGACAGGCTTATGGTGGCCGGCAGTACCGGGCAGTTCGAGTCCCTTAGACAGGCAATTGATAGAACAGAACAAGACGAAACAGGGGGTGCTTCCAAAAAGGAGGCACCCCCTGAACGGTCTAAACAGATTTTCTCACCGCGTTATCGTAAAAACGGAAGTAGTCCGGCCGGTGCCGGGACTGGGTGTACTCAAAACAAATGCCGTCGCTGTTGTAGGTCTGGCTGCTGACCACGGCCATACAGTTATAGTCCTGAACGTCTGCCATCAGGTATTTTTCATCGATCTGTGTCATCTTTTCCACGGTCATGATCCGTTTGCTGTTTACGATGGTCATGCCCAGGGTATGTTCCAGATACTCGTAAATAGAATGTTCCGCGATCTCCCTGGTGAGGCCGGGAGCCGCTTCTTTCAGGAAATAATTGTGGTTGAGAATCAGGGGCATGGCGTCCAGGTAGTGGAGGCGCTGAATATAGTAAACATCGGCTCCCACGGGAAAGCCGGTGCGTTGAGCCTGCTTCTGGTCAATGGCAAACTCGGTAAAAAGAAGGACTCTGGTGACGGCGTGGTGTCCGTTGCGGGCAGCGGATTCCCGGAAGGTCTCGATCTCCCCGATGGTAAAGGCGGTCTGGGCCACGGGCCGGTAGATGTTGCGCACGCCCTTTCCCTGCATGGTCTGCACGTAGCCGTCAGTTACCAGGCGGCTGACTGCCCGGCGAAGAGTGTTGCGGGAGCAGTTATAAGTTTGGATCAGTGTGTTCTCCGATGGTAATAATTCCTGATAAGCGAAAACATCGGCTTCTATTTTCTGTTTTAAGTCTTTATAAATACTTTCGTAGATCGCTTTCGGCATAGGATTCCCCCTCTATGATACCATGGATTGCTTTGCGCTTCGCTTGAATCTTTTTGCGTTCTGGTATCATTATAAAAAGAAAGAAGGGAAAAGTCAACGACTTGTTCAAACAAATTTTGAAAAAGATGTTGACATGTTTAAACAAGTGTGTTATAACAGAATACAGAAACATGTTTAAACAAGTAAACACAGACAAATGGAGGGAAGAAAGCATGGGAACATATGGGGATGACGCGAGGCAGTTGTTACATCTGGTAGGCGGAAAAGAGAACATCGCGGCGGTTTCACACTGTATGACACGGATGCGGTTTGCCCTGGTGGAGCCGGGGAAAGCGGACGTGAAGGCCATTGAGGCCATGAAAGTGGTAAAAGGAAGCTTTACACAGTCAGGGCAGTTTCAGGTGATCATCGGCAACACGGTGGCTGATTTCTACAATGATTTTGTGAAGGAGGCGGGGATCGAGGGAGTATCCAAGGATGCGGTCAAGCAGGCGGCGAAGAAAAATCAGAACCCTCTTCAGAGGGTGATCACCGCTCTGGCGGAGATTTTCGCCCCCCTGATTCCGGCCATCATCACAGGCGGTCTGATCCTGGGTTTCCGAAACTGCATCGACAGTCTGTATCTGTTTGAAAACGGCACCAGGACCTTGTGTGACATCAGCCAGTTCTGGTCAGGGATCGACAGTTTCCTGTGGCTCATCGGCGAGGCGGTGTTCCATATGCTTCCCGTGGGGATCTGCTGGTCCGTGACCAAGAAAATGGGGACCACCCAGATGCTGGGGATCGTCCTGGGCCTGACTCTGGTATCGGGACAATTGCTCAACGCCTACGCCGTGGCGGGGACAGCGGCGGCGGATATCCCCAAGTGGAATTTCGGCGGATTCCAGGTGAATATGATCGGCTATCAGGGACAGGTGATTCCAGCGATCCTGGCGGCCTTCACCCTGGTGTATCTGGAAAAGTTTTTCCGAAAGATTACGCCCCAGGTGATCTCCATGATCGTGGTTCCCTTCTTAAGCCTGCTGCTGTCGGTCATTGCGGCCCACTTTGTGCTGGGACCTGTGGGCTGGAAAGTGGGAGCGGCGGTTTCGGCAGTGGTGTTCGCGGGAATTACGGGGACCTTTAAGGTGGTATTCGGCGCTGTGTTTGGCGTCATTTACGCTCCGCTGGTCATCACGGGACTTCACCATATGGCCAATGCCATCGGCGTAGGCGGTATCCCCGGAATCCTGTCCATTCAGCCTCAGTTTATGGGTTCCTTCGGGATCTGCATGATCATCGCTTTTGCCGTGTCCTTCCTGCTGACAGGCGTTGTGGGAAGGAAGAAACTGGCGGAGGAGGTAAATGAAACCGCAGAGCTGGCAGAGATTGCCGCTGGGACAGGCGCAAGCGCGGCAGCAGGAGTTATGGCACTGGTAATGGAGGAAAAAGAAGACGGGGAAAAGCCTGGCCATGGAAATGAGGCGGGGAAAGAGACTGAGGGAACTTTGAGAGCGTTTTTGACAGGAAAGGCAATCTCCCTGGCAGAGGTGGGAGACGGGGTGTTCTCGGCGGGAATTTTAGGCGACGGCATGGCCATTATCCCGGAAAATGAAACTCTGTACGCTCCTGCGGACGCCGTGGTGGCCGCTCTGATGCCGGATTCCCGCCACGCCTGCGGATTAAAGATGGATAACGGCATGGAGATTCTGTTACATATCGGCCTTGACACCGTGGATATGAAGGGGGACGGATTCGAGTACCTGGTGGAGGAAGGCCAGAAAGTCAGCGCAGGAACGCCTCTGATCCGGTTTAACCGGGCAAAGATCAAAGCGGCAGGCCACCGGGACGTGACGATATGCGTCATCAGCAATGTGGGAAATGCCGGTGATTTCCGGTTCCATACCGGGATGGATGTAAAAGAAAAGGAGACGGCCGTGGTGACATTCCGATAATGGATTTCGGCGGCCTGGCAGGCACCCCGGGGCGGTGCCTGCCGACTCAGACAGAAGGGGAGGAACCTGTGTGCCAGGAGCCGCAAGGCGGCGGATACCCGCCGGGCTAAAAGGGAAGAGCGCCTGCGGAACGAAATTCCACAACTGGAACAGGTTCCGGCGATGTGGCAGGAGCCCGATGTGACAGGTGCTGATTCAGAAAAAAGGGAGGATAACAGGATGACAGATTTCAGCGATAAGACAGTGTATCAGATCTACCCGAAATCATTTCGGGATACCAACGGGGACGGCTTTGGGGATATTCCGGGAGTGATCGAAAAATTAGATTATCTCCAGGGACTGGGGGTGGATTATCTGTGGCTCACTCCGTTCTTTCCGTCGCCTCAGCATGATAACGGGTACGATGTGGCGGATTACCTTGCCGTGGATCCCAAGTTCGGGACCATGGAAGATCTGGAGGAGCTGATCTGCCAGAGCGGAAAGAGGGGCATGAGGATCATGCTGGACATGGTATTTAACCACACCTCCACCTGCCATCCGTGGTTTCAGAGGGCTCTGGCAGGGGAGGAAAAATACCAGAATTATTACATTTTTAAAGAAGGCACTCCGGACCATGCCCCCACAAACTGGCAGTCAAAATTCGGCGGTTCCGCATGGGAGTATGTGCAGGATTTAAAAAAATGGTACCTTCGGTTATACGATGTGACCCAGGCGGATCTAAACTGGGATAACCCGGAGGTTCGGGGAGAATTAAAGAGGATCCTTCGGTTTTGGAAAGAAAAAGGAATCCGGGCGTTTCGGTTTGACGTGATCAATCTGGTCTCCAAGCCGGAAGTGATGGAGGATGATTTTGAAGGAGAC
Organism: uncultured Hungatella sp.; assembly: GCA_910586845.1. Lineage (GTDB taxonomy): Bacteria > Bacillota > Clostridia > Lachnospirales > Lachnospiraceae > UBA3402. The sequence continues at coordinate 11,790 of CAJUJV010000027.1, read as the reverse complement.
GGCAGGAGATTTTACAGCGACGGCCCCCATATCCATGAGTATTTGAAAGAGCTGGTGAGAGACGCGGGGATCGAGGATTTCGTGACCGTGGGGGAGATGTCCTCCACAACCCTTGAGAATTGTATCCTGTATTCGTCTCCAGAGGAAAAGGAACTTTCCATGTGTTTTAATTTCCACCACCTGAAAGTGGATTATAAAGACGGGGACAAATGGGCTCTCATGGACACGGATTACAGGAGGCTAAAGGAACTTTTTGCGGAGTGGCAGATGGGGATGCAAAAGGGAGGCGGCTGGAACGCTCTGTTCTGGTGCAACCATGACCAGCCCCGTATCGTGAGCAGGCTGGGGGATGAGCAGGTTTACTGGAAAGAGTCGGCGAAAATGCTGGCAGGCATGATCCATCTCATGCGGGGGACTCCCTATATCTACCAGGGAGAAGAGATCGGGATGCTCAACGCCCATTATCCTTCCATCGACCAGTATCGGGATGTGGAAAGCCTGAATTATTATGAGATCCTGCTGGACAAGGGGGAGACGAAGGAAGAAGCTCTGGAAGTTCTGGCCGCCAGATCCAGGGACAACAGCAGGACTCCCATGCAATGGACCGGGGAGAAATACGGCGGATTTTCTGAGACAGAACCCTGGCTTCCCATGTCCGCCCGGTTCAGAGGGGAAATCACCGTGGAGGCTCAGGAGAAGGACGGAGATTCCATTCTCGCCTTTTATAAGAAGCTGACCGCCATGAGGAAAAAGTGTCCGGTGATCGCCAGGGGAGAGATCTCATTTCTGGAAACAGGGACGGAACTGGCGGCAGCGTACCGGAGAGTCCTGGGAGAACAGGAGCTGGCGGTGTTCTGTAATCTGTCCGGGAGGGAACAGAAGATCCGGATGGCCGGGGATTGGAAGGGGTATCAGGTGCTGCTGGAGAATTATGGTTCAGGAGATAAAAGCTGCCTGCACGGTCAGGATTTGGATCCGGATGTGTCCGGTGAGTCTGCCCTGTGTGACGAGAACCGGGAGAGAGGGGAAGAAGGATTCTATACCATGAAACCATATGAGTTTATAGCGCTGGGAAAGAATGTGACATTATGAAAAATAAATTAAAGAGCAAGATATTGACAGTATGCTTTTGATATGCCATAATACCTCCTGAAAGGGAAAGGAGGTGCCAAATTGAACGACGACCCCACCAGCGGGCAACTCATAAAACAACTCAATGACGCGATCGAAAGACAGGCAAACAATTCCCTGCGTCAGAACGACTTGACTATGGTTCAAGTATGGGTGTTGCTTTCACTGAATGAAAAAGACGAAAAGACCTGTTCATTCAAAGAACTGGAACGGGTTTTAGGGGTAGCGCAATCCACCTGCGCCGGAATCGTAAACCGGCTTGCGTTAAAGAAAATGGTTGACTGTTTTACCGATCCAAACGACAAGAGGATGAAACTTGTCCGGATCACCCCGGCAGGTGAAAAATGCTGTCAGGACGCTACAGAGAATATCGGAAAACTGGAACAAACCATGTTTCACGGTTTATCTGAAGAAGAACAGACCATGTTTCACAGTCTGCTCCAACGGATATACGAGAACATGAAATAGATGCCCGCCCAGGCCTGCGGGCATTTTGCCCCGGCTATGGGCATCCCGATGAAGCTGGCGTTGGTCACCATGGTCGCGTACTGGCATGAAATTCTCTCATCCTTCTGAAATCCCATGTAGAGAAAATGATTGAGAATCCAGTACAGGATCTGTATTCCCATTGCCGCCGACAGAACCAGCCCGGTTTCCTTCCATAGATCTGCCTCCATGTTCATCTGAAAAGAAGATAAAATCGAACATGGCCAGATGATAGTTACCACCATATCGATCATCTGGCTCCGTCCCCGGGCTGTCTTGTTGTGTCAATTATATGCTGGTCCGATATATTTGTAAAACGAATTATTTGAATATATATTATCTTTAAAACAGATATATCATTGCTTCGTGATGAAATTCTGCTGGCAGGTTTATGTGTACAATATATGGGAGGTGATGAAGATGGGGCGGTAAACTTGTCAGGAGAAAATTTAGAATATAAAAGAGGACTCCGAAGAGTTCTCAATATTTTGTGCCTGCGCTTTTCTTACTCGCCTTACAGGTGGCGAGAAATATTTTGTTTCCGTGCTTTTATATGCCGCCTTACAGATGGCGGAAAAATATTTTATTACCAAAAATATAAGAAGAATATAATTACTACTTCTTCTACAATTATTACACCAACTACGTGTTGAAGTCAAGAATTAAAATAGGGGGAACGCAGGGCAGGGATTCTTAGTGGCAGAGGCCGTCATACGCTCCAAGCCCCCTTCCTATCACTGATCATTGAAACATATTTTCCACATAATCCCGCATCTCATCCCGGGAGGTGATCTCCCTGGCACCGTTTACAATGGGATTGTTATCCTTTTATCAGAACAATCGTTTATCACAGTTTGACACTAGACAAATTGCTTCAGGAACGGATGAGCCCCATGAACTTGCGCGGCTTTTAAGATTGCTATAAGGGAGTATTCAGAGAGTCTTTTTAGATCTAAAAAACCGGCAGCATGAAATAAACAAATATGTCACACTGCCGATGTTTTCTACATTCCATTTTCTCCATCACTCATAACAAAACAGCCTTCCCTTTTTCGGTAACAGGCCAGGCATCCCATGGACACCACAGACATGATTGCCTCCGCTAAAGGAACGGCAAGCCATACGCCGTTTATCCCCAAAATCCGGGGCAGCAGAAGGATGTGCCCGGCCAGCAGGACAAAGGTCCGCAGGAACGAGAGAATGGCGGATACTTTCCCGTTGGACAGAGCCGTAAAACTAGCGGAGGTAAAAATGTTCAGGCCGCAGAACAGAAAGCTGAAGGAAAAGATCCGAAAACCATTGTCCGCGATTTCATAGACCCTGGATGTATCTTCTGCGAACAGCCCCAGGATACAGGGGCCGCCAAACATGGAAATCGAGAAGACCAGCAGGGATGCCGCCGCGATAAACTTCATGCTGATGGAGAAGACTCTCTTCTGCCGGACCCCATTTCTGTTTCCATAGTTAAAGCCGATCACAGGAGCGATTCCCATGGAGTAGCCGATATACAGGGCGTTCAGCAAAAATTGAGAGTAAATCATGATGGTGATGGCGGCGACCCCATCTTCCCCCAGCAGGTTCATCATGGTCTTGTTGAACAGGAAGGTGGTGACGGCGGACGCCAGCTGGCCTATCATTTCCGACGAACCGTTGAAACAGCTTTCTCTGATGACCGCCCATTTTAATCTGGGCCTTGTAAAAGACAGGGTTCCTTTGCCCCTGGAAAAATATACAAGCCCTGCCGCCGTGGGAATCAGGTAGCCGAATCCTGTCCCCAGAGCAGCGCCCCGGATCCCTAATCCCAACATGGAGATAAACACATAGTCTAACACGATGTTGGCCACGCCGGCGAGAAAGGACAGCCCAAACCCAAGCCCCGGCTTTCCCGCTGTCACAAACAGATTGGAAAACAGGGTTTGCAGCACATTTGCCGGGATGAACAAAAGCAGCGTCATAAGGTAACTTTCGCAATAGGGAAAGAGCAGATCGCTGGCTCCCAGGCCATAGATGATCTCATCCTTCCAGATGATCCCGATTAGGAGAATGAGAAACCCAACCACCGCTCCGGTGAGAATGAGCAGAGAAAAATCTTCTTTTGCCGCCTGATATTCACCTGCCCCCATTTCCCGGGAAATGATGGCGTTTCCGCCTGTGGCCATCATGGTCCCCAGGCCCACGGTGACATTGATCATGGGACATATCATATTGATCGCGGAAAGAGCGTCTGTGTTCACAAATCGGGCCACAAAAATCGTGTCCACAATGGTATACAGCCCCATGAAGATCATCATAACCATAGTGGGAAAGGCGAAGCCCAGGAGAGATCCCACGCTCCATTTCTGATCTAAGATATTGTTCGTCATTTTATAAATCCCTCCGCCGATCAGGCAGCATAAATTCAGGTATGCCCA
>CAJUJV010000027.1:0-7752 GCA_910586845.1 uncultured Hungatella sp. | reverse complement strand
ATTTCTGATCTAAGATATTGTCCTTCATTGTTGTATTTCTCCTGTTTTCGTGGTAAGATGAATAGTCGGCAGGATCAATCGCTGGGTGGGATAGCCGAACTGGGTGAGAAGCTCAGATTCCACAAATCCAAGTTCTTTATACGCCGCTCGCTGGCCTGTGTCCGCTTTGTCCCCCTCCCGAAAGGTGGTGACACTGATTTCACGGCCAGCCAGTAAATCCCCTGTCAGGAAGTCAAGAAAAGCCTTCGCCACTCCATAATGGCGGTATTGAGGGTGGACCGCCAGAAAGTCGATGCTCCCGGCCTCGCGGGAAAACCCGGCAGCTCCGATCACGGCCGGGCCATCTCTCATGATGAGAGCCTGGCGCTGCCGGATAGACCGCCTGACCTGTTCCAGATGAGCGCTCTCGTCGAGACAGGGAAACCCGTGGATTACAAGGGGGATAAAATCCATCCAGTCAGGGATATCCGTCAGGGCGGCGTAAGAAATCTCCTGGGCGGCCGTGTCTGGGGCAGATGGATTTTTGTTTAGGGTAAACTCCATCTGGAGAGCGTAAAAGACCTGGTTCTGCCTGTACTCAAAGGGTGTTTGCTTGTACATGGACTTGAAGACGGAAGTAAACGCCTGCTGGCTTTCATAGCCGGCGATCAGCGAGATTTCCATAATCGGCTTTTCAGAGAACACCAGCAGTTTTGCCGCCTGGGTCAGCCGCCGGCGCTGGATATAATCATGGAGCGTGATCCCCACCGTGTCTGTGAACATTCGATGCAGATGATACTTGGAATAGCAGACCGAATTGGCGATGGTGTCTAAATCCATTTTTTCATTGAGGTGGGCTTCTATATAGGAAATTACCTCTCCTATTTTCTCAATTTTATGGATGCTCATGGTTTCCCTCCTTTCCTGTCTGATCACAGGATACCACAACAGCCGTGGTTTCTTTTCATGATTCTTGCGGTTTTTCTTTTATATCTTTAAAGATGTCCCCATAAATGCCAGGATATAGCTCTCAAAAGACTGGCCGCGTCGCCGGGACGGCAGGAAGATTAAAATCAACCGTTCTTCCCTGGTGCTGTTGAAGCGCTTTCTATTATTATACCAGACGGGGAGGGAGCTGTCCTGCCATAAGGGAGATACTTTTCCGGCTCTTTCAGATGCCTGGAAAGGGTGGGCCGGGGTAAATGGAGGAGAATTATGATTGACAGCAAACTGAACGATATTCTTAATACTTATGACTGCAGCGATTCCGCGTATATTCTCAGTGATTATATGAAAAAGAATATGAGAGAAATCCCGCGTATGTCCATTGGAGAGGTTGCCGGAGCCTGCTATGTGTCTAAAGGGCAGGTTTCCAAATTTGTAAAAAAGCTGGGCTATGAGAGCTATTCCGATTTTAAAGACGCTTGTGTGGATTATCTGGAAGCCCAGGGACAAAAAGCGCGGATTTTTCTTCCCGGGTATGATCTGAGAACAAACGCGGCGAGGTTTGTCTCCCAATACACGGAAATGCTGCGGTGGGTGGAGAAAAACATTGATTACGAAAGACTGGAAGAACTGATTACCTGCGTTTATAAGCACAAGGAAATCTACCTTTTCGCCCAGGGGGAGGCCAGAGCGATTTGCCAGACTTTGCAGATAGAATTAGGGAAGCTGTTAATTCCCATTGGAATCAGCAATACAGAATTTTCCAGAAACTTTTCTTTGGATAAAGACGTTATGATATTGGTCATCAGCATTAACGGAAGAAGTTTTGTATTTGACAAAAGCGTCATGAGACGGATATTGGATGTGGACAATGATACCTGGGTGATTACCTGCGGTAAAGATATAAGAGGACCAAAAAACCAATTGGTTGTTCCGTCAGAGAACATGGATTTTAATGAATTCGCCATGCGGTTTGTAGTAGATCTCATCATTGCCCGGCTTAAACAATATGAGTTTGAAAAGAAATAGTTTCCAAAATGGAAACTATAGGGAATGGTTTAATAATAATGCTATAATAAGTCCATCAAAACAAAGGAGGTTTCCAGATGGGATTATCAGAGCATTTTTTGTGGGGAGGCGCTACGGCGGCGAATCAATGTGAAGGAGGGTACAGAGAGGGGGGAAGAGGAATTGCCAATATTGATCTGCTTCCGGCAGGAAGAGATCGTTTTGCTGTCGCTTCCGGCAGACTGAAAAAACTTGAGCCCGATGACAGCGGCTTTTATCCGGCCCATCAGGCAATTGATTTTTATCATCACTACAAAGAAGACATTGCCTTGTTCGCGGAAATGGGATTTCGTGTATTTCGTATGTCTGTGAGCTGGACACGGATCTTTCCCAACGGAGATGAAGAACAGCCAAATGAAGAGGGCCTTCTGTTTTATGAAGATATTTTCCAGGAGTGCCGCAAGTATGGGATTGAGCCTTTGGTCACCATTTCCCATTTTGACTGTCCCATTGGACTGGTGAAAAAATGTGGAGGCTGGAAAAGCCGGGAGATGATCTCATTTTATGAGCGTCTGGCAAGGACATTGTTTACAAGGTTTAAGGATCTGGTCACTTACTGGCTCACATTTAACGAGATTAATATGATCTACCATCTGCCGTTCTGCGCGGCGGGGCTCTGTTTTGAAGAGGGAGAAAATGAGAAGCAGGTGATTGCGGAAGCGGCCCACTATGAACTGGTCGCCAGCGCGCTGGCAACAAAAATAGGGCATGAGATTAATCCCCAAAATAAAATCGGATGTATGCTGGCAGCGGGTCCTTACTATCCGGAAAGCTGCAGACCGGAAGACTACTGGCAGGCGGTTTGTGACGACAGGGATGGCTATTCCCTCATTGATGTTCAGGTGAGAGGGGATTATCCGCCTTATCTGTTGAAAAAGTACGAGCGGGAGGGGATTAAGATTCCTTTCGAGGAGGGTGACCGGGAATTGCTGCGAAATCATACGGTGGATTTTGTAAGTTTTTCTTATTACAATTCCCGGGTAAGCAGCGCCGACGCCGCGGGGAAGGATACGACAGAGGGAAATGTGTTTCCTACATTGACCAACCCTTATCTGAAAGTCAGCGGGTGGGGATGGCCAGTGGACCCTGTGGGGCTGCGGATCACATTAAATGTACTCTATGACCGTTATCAGAAACCTCTTTTTATCGTGGAGAACGGCTTTGGGGCAAAAGATGTTCCAGATGAAGACGGGGAGATTCAGGATGATTACCGCATTGATTATCTGAGAAGCCATATCCGGGAGATGATAAAGGCAGTAGAGGAAGACGGCGTGGAACTTTGGGGATATACCAGCTGGGGCTGTATTGATCTGATTTCAAACGGAACAGGAGAAATGGAAAAAAGATATGGTTTTATTTATGTAGACAGGGACAATCAGGGGCAGGGCAGCTTTCGGAGACAGAAAAAGAAATCGTTTTATTGGTATAAACGTGTGATTGAGACCAACGGGGAAGAACTATGACACGGATAGTAACAGTCTCAGAATTCTGTTTAAAAGCAATCTGTCCGCCAACGGCGCGGTCATGACCTAGAGCGGGCTGGGATATTTTCTGGTGGTGGATGGGCGGTTCCGTTCTGGGATAGGGGAAAGGACACAACCCATGCGTATCAATTTCATTGTACCAATGAACATCGCGACACCGAAATTGATACAATGGAAAACCGCGGAAATGTCTGGAAATAAGCCTTTCCGCGGATTCGGCGGGAACGAAATCGTGTATGAACACCCCCCTTGCTCTGGAATTTATGAGGGGGCATATTTATTCCGGCAGAATAACCTCAAATCTATTTCTTAAATATTCTAAAAGCCGTTCCGCCACAGGGGTAAATACCTGATATTTTTTCCAAATCAGATAAATTTTTGTTTCAAGCACAGGTGTCAGCGGACGAAAAACAAGTCCGCTGCCAGGGCTTGTATCAATAAGATGCTGAAAAGTCAAGAGATATCCCAGACCTTCTTTTACAAATAAGGAGCCATTGTAAGACAGACGGAAAGACCCTTCCAGGCACAGTTCATCCATTTGATTGCCGCTCCATCGGGAGATATCCCGGTTCCAGCCCTGCTCCGAGCAAAACAGGGGGAGTCCTGCCAGGTCCTCGGCACAGACAGCCTGTTTTTTGGCCAGGGGACAGTCTGCCGGCATGACGACACCCCAAAGGTCAGCTTCGGGAAAGGCAAGGGAATGGTATTTCGCGGCATTTGGCTCTTCCGCCAGAACCGCGAAATCAATCACGCCTTTATCCAGTTTTTCCGTAACCTGTTCCGTATCGCCGCTGGTGATATGGTAGCGCATATCAGAAAATGTATTCTTAAATTGCTTGATGGCAGAGGCGAGATGCCGGATCTGGTAAGATTCCGCCAGGCCGAAGTAAACGTCTCCGCCTAAAACATCATCTAAGGTGAGAAATTCGGCGGTGATCTTATCCGCCATTTTTATCAGATCCTCTGCCCGTTTCCGCAGCAAAATCCCTTCCTCTGTAAGCTGTACGCTGAAACTGTGGCGCGTGAACAGTTTTTTCCCAAGTTCGTCTTCCAGGGACTTTAACTGTTTGGAGAGTGTGGGCTGGGTGACGTGAAGCAATTCTGCCGCGCGGGTCATATTTTCCTCTCTTGCCACCGCAAGGAAATATCTCATGGTTCGCAGTTCCATAGGAGGTCCTCCTGTGATATTCCAAAAATTTATATCACGATATAAATTATAGCCATTAGCGAAGGAAAAATCAAGTGGTTATAATACAGACATAGCAGGAAGGGAGGCGGTCGTATGGATGATCTGCTTCAGAATCTAAAGGATGCGGGCTGCGGCTCACAAACCATTGAAACGGTCTGCAGGCTGTATCGTGACGGCCAGATTCAGGCTGCGGTTAAAACGTTGCGAAAGCACCGTTTAAGCCTGATGGACAGCCTGCGTGAAAGTCAGGAACGGGTTGACTGTCTTGATTTTTTAGTATGGCGCATGGAAAGAGAAAAACGGCAATCACAAAATAATAAAAAGAAAGAGAGGCATTGAAAAATGGAAAATACGGTAAAATTGGAATTAGCAAAGGAATGGGATAAGACGTTCCCGAAAAGTGAAAAGGTGGACCACCGCAAAGTAACATTTCCCAACCGCTACGGAATTACACTGGCAGCGGACCTTTATGAGCCCAAAGGGGCGGGAGGGAAGCTGGCGGCCATCGCGGTGTGCGGGCCCTTTGGGGCGGTGAAGGAGCAGGCGGCGGGATTGTACGCGCAGACCATGGCGGAACGGGGGTTTCTCACCATTGCCTTTGACCCTTCCTTTACCGGAGAAAGCGGCGGCGCGCCCCGCTATATGGCTTCACCGGATATTAACACAGAGGATTTTCAGGCGGCAGTAGATTTTCTGTCAGTACAGGAAAATGTTGACCCGGAACGTATCGGGATTATGGGCATCTGCGGATGGGGAGGTCTGGCGCTCAACGCCGCGGCACTGGATACCCGCGTTAAGGCGACTGTTGCCTCCACCATGTATGACATGACCCGTGTCAATGCCAATGGATATTTTGACGCTGAGGATTCCGCGGACGCCCGGTATGCGAAGAAAGAAGCTATGAACGCCCAGAGGATTGTGGATTATAAAAACGGCAGCTATGCCCTGGGCGGAGGTGTTGTGGATCCCCTTCCGGAGGATGCTCCCTTCTTCGTGGCAGATTATTATGATTACTATAAAACGGACCGGGGCTACCATAAACGCTCTTTAAATTCCAACGGAGGCTGGAATAGGATCGGCTGTATGTCCTTTATGAATCAGCCTATCTTAAAGTACAGCAATGAGATTCGAAACGCGGTCCTGATCATGCACGGGGAGAAGGCCCACTCCTGCTATTTCAGCCGTGACGCTTATGCCGCCATGGTGAAGGATAACCCTTATACAGACAACAAGGAACTCCTGATCATTCCGGATGCGGTTCATACGGATCTGTATGACGGCGGCGGAAAGGGCGCGATTCCCTTTGATAAACTGGAGCAGTTCTTTGGGGAGAATCTGAAATAAGGACAAATTTCCGGCAAGTGTATGTGACGGTTTATATTCAATGATGATACCCTTGTTCACGGAGGGTACCTTTGTTCACGGAAGGGATTGGAACATTTGGCGCAGAAAAGGAAAGGAGAAATCGAGGATGAGTTTCCGTAAAGATTTTTTGTGGGGCGGCGCCACAGCCGCCAACCAGCATGAGGGAGGATACCAGGAAGGAGGAAGGGGCCTGAGCACTTTTGACGCCGTTACTGGCGGAGGTTATCAGGTTCCCCGGCTCATTACCTATAAAAATCCGGACGGAAGTACAGGAAAAGCCCCGATGGACAGCACCATGACCGGGCAGGTGCCGGTGGGAACTGTGGGAGTCATTTTGGAGGATACGTTCTATCCAAGCCACAACGCCACGGATTTTTATCATCACTACAAAGAAGATATCGCTCTTATGGGGGAGATGGGGTTTAAGTGTTTCAGAATGTCAATTTCCTGGTCCAGAATCTGTCCGGATGGAAGGTATCAGGTCAATGAGGAGGGGCTGGCTTTCTATGACAGGGTATTTGATGAACTTCATAAATACGGCATCGAGCCGGTAGTGACTATGAATCATTTTGATATGCCCATGTATCTGGCGGATCATTATGACGGATGGTCAAGCAGAGAGGTGATCGACTTTTTCCTGTGTTACGCCAAAACCGTGTTCACCCGCTATAAGGACAAGGTAAAGTATTGGATGACTTTTAATGAAATCAATGTGCTGTCCGGGTGGTGCCAGATCGGCGTCCATGACAACAGCCCGCGGAATCGGTACCAGGCCCACCACCACATCTTTGTGGCCAGCGCCAAAGCGGTTCAGCTGGGACATGAGATCAATCCGGAAAATAAGATCGGCATGATGGTGGCCTATACGCCGTCCTACCCCATGACCTGCAGACCGGAGGATGTGCTGGAAGCCATGGAGTTTAACCGGCAGAAGTCTTTTTACATGGATGTGCAGTGCAAGGGCTATTATCCGGAATATAAATTAAAAGAATTTGAGAGGGAGCATATCACCATCAGGCAGGAGGACGGTGATCTGGATACCATCAAGGCAGGGACCGTGGATTTCATTGGGTTTAGCTATTATATGTCTACGGTATCATCCACGGACCCTGATGTGGAGCGGACAGAGGGAAACCAGTTTTTGGGATGTAAGAATCCTTACCTTTCCACTTCGGACTGGGGCTGGACCGTTGATCCTCTGGGACTGCGGATTGCTTTAAACCAGATCTATGATCAGTATCATCTGCCTGTGTTTGTGGTGGAGAACGGGCTGGGAGCGCCTGATGAGGTGGAGGAAGACGGAACCATTCATGACAGCTACCGGGAAGAATATTTAAGAAACCATATCCGCGCCATGAAGGATGCGGTGGAGCTGGACGGCGTGGACCTGATGGGATATACCCCCTGGGGATGCATTGACATTGTATCCGCCGGAACCGGGGAAATGAAGAAACGCTATGGCTTTGTGTATGTGGAACGGTATGATGACGGCAGCGGGGATTTCTCAAGGAGAAAGAAAAATTCTTTCTATTGGTATAAACATGTGATTGAGACGAACGGGGAAGAGCTGTGACACAGATGGAATTGAAAGAGCAGCTGAAGGGAACGTATCATGCCGGCAGTGCAGACATTACGGAAAATATTGACGGTTGGCTATATCGGAAATAGTAAACTATACAGCGCACCAGCGGCTTGGGCGGATAATGCGAGAGTTGGCAAAGC
>CAJUJV010000026.1:39566-44843 GCA_910586845.1 uncultured Hungatella sp. | reverse complement strand
GGTTGTATTCGCGGCCATCTTCCTGCCGATAGCGGTGGCCGTGGGTTTTCGGAGGGATCAGTTGGTATCGTTTCTGGTCATGACGGCATCACCTACAACGGTCAGCTGTTTTGTCATGGCGAAAAATATGGGACACAAAGGAACGTTGACAGCCAGTGTGACGCTTTTGACAACCTTTGCCGGAGCATTTACCCTGACAGGCTGGCTGTTCGTGCTGAAATTCATGGGGCTGGTGTAGGTTAGTGATCACTCCATGACTAATCTTTTTCATTTTCCGGACAAATGCACGGCCTGACAGCCCTGGACAGTCAGGGAAAACCTGTGATGCCGGCCATGATCTGGCAGGACCAGAGGAGCGGAAAAGAGGGGAAGGAGATCCTGGAGCTTGTCAGGAGGAAAGGTCTGGAGAGGGAGCTGATGAACCGGCCTGTGGTGGGAATGATGATCTGTTCTCTTTTGTGGGTGAAAAGGAACCGGCCCCGCCTCTATCAGGACATGGCCCATGTGCTTCTTCCCAAAGACTATATCCGGTATCGCCTGGGAGGCGGTTTTGACACCGACGAGACGGATGCGGGGGAAGTCTGGCTTTTTCCGTGAAAGATAGGAGATGGTGCGGACAGCTTCTGGAGGCTTTGGATATCAGAGAAGACCTTTTTCCGGCTGTGAGAAGGCCTTATGACATGGTGGGGAAGGTGACAGCGGAGGCGGTACGGGAGACCGGACTTGTGGAGGGGACGCTTCTGGCAGCGGGAGGGGCGGACTCTGCCATGCAGCTGACAGGAAACGGTATCGTGGAGGAGGAGACTCTGTGCTGCAATATCGGCACGGCCTCCCAGATCCTGGCGGTGTCCAAAGTTCCCTTTTATGACAGGAAGCTGAGGACCCAGACCTTCTGCCACAGCGTCCCGGGCCTGTGGTATACCCAGTGCGGCAGCTTAAACGGCGGCAATACTCTGGGGTGGCTGAAAAAGGATATCTTGAGGACGGAAGACAGCTACGAGAAGCTGTCAGACCTGGCGGAAACCGTGGAGCTGGGCAGCGGGGGCCTTCTGTTTCTTCCCTATCTGGCCGGGGAGCGGACGCCTTATGAAGACCCTTATGCCAGAGGAGCCTTTCTGGGCCTTTCTCTGGGGCATGGACAGGCCCATATGGTCCGGTCGGTGATGGAGGGAGTAGCCATGAATCTGCGGCAGTGCTATGATCTGTTTCTGGACATGGGTCTTGTGGGCCATAAGTCCATGGTGATCTCCGGCGGCGGGTCCGGAAGCCGGGTCCGGCGGCAGATCCTGGCAGATGTGTTCAGCCTTCCGGTGTACAGGACCACGGTCAGGGAGGAGGCCTGCACGGGGGCGGCCTTTATGGCGGCAGTGGCCCTGGGGTGGTTTTCCACGGCCAGGGAGGCGGCAGAAAGTCTTGTAAAGCGGGAGGAAGAGCCGGCAAGGCCCATAGAAGGCCACTGGGAAATCTATGAGGAGATGAGAGAACGGTTTGCAGGAGGGTATGAGGCGGTGAGGTTTCTGAATCCGTGAAGTTCATGAAGGGAATTAAAAGCGGGACTTTATGGTGGAAGGTCAGCCAGGAAATGAATGGAACAGAAACAGTAGGGGCAATCAAAATATATGAAAAGAAAAGACCGCTAAAATACCAAAAAAGCTCGATATTTCAACGGTTCTTGCCCCTGCCAAGGAGTGCCGGCCGCGGGACTTGAACCCGCACGGTATCGCTACCAATGGATTTTGAGTCCACCTCGTCTGCCATTCCGACAGGCCGGCATTATTTCCTGCAACGTTCCTTATTCTAACATACTTCCCGGGATTTTGCAACCAGAATTTTTGATCAGCCACTGATCAGCCGCCGTATCTCACACCCGCGCATAAATCCCCTCAAACCGTTTATACTGTTTCTATAAGATGATTGCAGGAAAGGAGACAGCCGAAAATCATGATTGAACAGGATACTATAAAGCTCTTGAGAGAGTGCGATGCAGGGATCAAGATGGGGGTGGCGTCCATCGATGAAGTTATCGATTATGTGAACAACAGGGAACTGAGAGATTCCCTGATTCGATGTAAGAACCGGCATGAGGAGCTGAAGACGGAGATCGAAGTCCTTTTGAGCGAGTATCACGATCAGGGAAAGGACCCCAACCCTATGGCCAGAAGTATGTCCTGGGTGAAGACCAACATGAAGCTGGCCATGAACGAGTCGGATCAGACTATCGCCGACCTGATGACAGATGGATGCAACATGGGAGTCAAGACCCTGAACATGTATCTGAACCAGTACAAAGCGGCGGAGGAAAAACTTACCTCAGACATACAGAAATTTTTGTGATCCGCCGGAAAAAACAATCGCCTGAAACAGGGGATTGTTTTTTCTTTTATATGCTATTGACATTTTATGACAGGAATGATATGGTAACTTTGTCAGACTTACCGGATATCCGCGGGCGTTTTATGCGGCCTGGCGGGCAGATGTTCTGCGAGGCAGAGCATAAAAGCGACAAAAGAAAGGTGGGAGTCCCCTTGCTTGAGAAGAAAACCAACATATACTGGCTGTTCATACTGCCAGGCTGTCTGTTTCTGGCATTTTTCATGCTGATACCCCTGTTTTCCCTGCTCTTTAAAACCTTTGTTGACGATGGCGGCGCTTTTTCCATGGCCAACTATTTCACGCTGCTGGAAAGTACCTATTTTAAGCAGGTATTCTGGAGGAGTATTCGCTTAAGTCTGACCAGCACTGCCGTGTGCGCTGTTCTTGGTTTCCCCACGGCATATTACATTTCCAAATATTCGAAAAACAAGGGAGTGCTCATGGCTCTGGCCGTATTCCCCATGTTCACCAGCCCTGTGATCCGTTCTTTCAGTTGGATGGTGATCCTGGGTAAGAAGGGGATTGTCAACGATCTTCTGGTGAAGTCCGGTCTCATCGCCAAGCCCATAAGCCTTCTGTACAACGAGTTCTCCATGGTGGTGGGCTTTATCCAGCTGTTCCTTCCGCTGATGATCCTGTCCCTCATCGGGATCATGGACAATATCTCCGAGGATCTGAATCTGGCGGCGGGAAGTCTGGGGGCTTCCAGGCTGGGCACCTTCCGCCATGTGGTTCTTCCTTTAAGTATTCCTGGCCTGGTGACAGGAAGCGTTCTGGTGTTTACCGGCTGCCTTACCGCCTACACCACGCCCCAGCTGCTGGGAGGAACCGACACCAGAGTGCTGGCCACCATGATCTATCAGCAGGCCATGTCACTGGGAGACTGGACCCAGGCCTCGGTGGTGGCGGTGGTGATGATCGTCGTCACGGTGGCAGTGTCAAGTGTGATTAACAATATCAGCAGAAAGCTGAACCCCACCATATAGATGTCAGAAGATAAAGGAGAAAAATATGGCGCTTTTGGAATTGCAGAACATCACTGCCGGATACGATAAAAATGTGATCCTCAAGGATCTTGATTTTCAGGTGGAAAAGGGGGAACTGGTCTCTCTTTTAGGCTCCAGCGGCTGCGGGAAGACTACTACGCTGCGGCTTATCGCCGGGTTCTCCACTCCCATGGACGGGAAATTTATTTTTGACGGCAAGGACTACACTCAGGTTCCTTTAAACAAGCGGAATTTCGGTTTTGTGTTTCAGAGCTACGCTCTCTTTCCCCACATGACCGTTTTTGACAATGTGGCCTTTGGCCTTAAGATGAGAAAAGTTCCCCAGGACCAGATGAAAAAAGAGGTCATGGAGATGTTGGAGACCGTGGACCTGGCAGGTTTTGAGAACCGGTTCCCCAAGGAGATGTCAGGCGGCCAGCGTCAGAGGGTGGCATTGGCCAGGGCTCTGGTGATCAAGCCGGATCTGCTTCTTCTGGACGAGCCTCTGAGCAATCTGGACGCCAAACTCCGGGTCAAGATGCGTGTGGAGATCCGCCGCCTCCAGCAGAAGTTCGGATTTACGGCCATCTACGTGACTCACGACCAGGAGGAGTGTTTCGCTATCTCAGACAAGGTGGCCATCATGAACCACGGGGTTATCGAGCAGATGGACAGCCCGTCTGTGATCTACAACCACCCCAAGACCGAGTTTATCGCCCGTTTTGTGGGCTTTGAGAATTTTATGGATATCAAGAAAACTGACAGGGAGGGATTCTATCTTCTGCCGGACAACAGTCAGATCCGAATCGAGGGGAAAAGAGAAGGACAGGGCCAGAAGGCCTGTATCCGCCCGGAGGACATTACCATTGTCCCGGAAGGTTTCTCGGCTCCCAACCCCCTGACAGGCCAGGTTATGGTAAGTACATTTCTTGGGAAGCGCAACCAGTACAATGTGCGCACCGCTATCGGTGAGTTCGAGGTCAGCACGGACCAGGAGAGTGTTTACAAAATAGGAGATCAGGTGACATTGTCCCTGGCTCCGGGGAAAATTATTTTGCTCTAGAAAAGGAGAAACATGATTATGAAAAAAAGATGGTTAAGCGTTGTCATGGCAGCGGCCATGACCATGTCACTGGCAGCCTGCGGCGGTTCCGGCCAGACAGAGAGCAGCGGCGGGGCCGCGGAGACCACAGCAGCGGCGGCGGATACCAAGGCTCCTGAGACCACAGCGGCGGCAGGCGGCGAGACCCAGGCAGCAGCAACAGAGGCTCCGGGAGGGGACCTTCCTTCCTTTGAGGGACAGCAGCTGAGAATTTCCACTTTTTCCTTCAACGCCGAGCTGCTCCAGAAGAATGTGTATGATCCCTTCATGGCGGCTACAGGCTGCGAACTCATCGTGGAAGGCGGCAAGAACGCGGAGCGTGTCACCAAGATCAAGGAGACTCCGGAGAACTACGACGTGGTCATCATCGGCGACGCTTTCGTGGCGGACATGATCGATGCAGGTCTGATCGAGACCATAGATTCCAGCAAGCTGACCAACTTAGATTCCATCTACGATAACGCCAAGGCGCCTCTGGGATCAGAGTACGGCCCGGCTTACACCTTTAACAGACTGGGTATCGTGTACGACAAGTCCACCTGCCCCATCGAGATCACTTCCTGGGAAGACCTGTGGAATCCGGAGCTGGAAGACAGCATCGCCATCCCTGACATCACCACAACCTCCGGCCCTCTTCTGTACTACTCCGTAGCCAAGATGCTGGGTCTTACACCGGGAGTTGACGATGACGGGATCTTTGCCAAGTTTGAAGAGCTGAAACCCAACATCATGAAGACCTACACCAGCGCCAACGACACCATCACCATGCTGAATCAGGGTGAGATCTCCGTGGCAGTTCTTCTGGACTATTCCTAC
>CAJUJV010000026.1:25938-39556 GCA_910586845.1 uncultured Hungatella sp. | reverse complement strand
AGACCCGTCTGAGGGCGTATACAGTGGCTTCAACACCCTGAACATCATCAAGGGCTGCCCCAACAAGGAGCTGGCCGAAGCGTTTATCGATTTCTATATTTCCAAGGAAGTGCAGCTGGCCGAGGCTCTGGATGGCGTGGACTCCCCGGTGAGAATCGACGTGGAGCTGACACCTGAACAGGCGGCAAACTTTACTTATGGCAAGGAAATGATCGACAACCTGCTGATTCCTGACTGGACTGCCATCAATGTCAACAAGGCTGACTGGACCGCCAGATGGAATGAGCTGTTCTCAGTACAGTAAGTATCGGCGCATCTTTTAGGGTTGTGCCGGCCACTCTATAAAAGCCGGTTGCTTTGGGGCCGTAAGGCTCCGGGGCAGGCCTGCCGGGAAGGAGTTAACCATGAAAAAGAGCAAATCTCTGTTGATTGTTACGCTGTTGGTATACGTGTTTCTGATCGGGCCCCTTCTGGTGATCATGGCTGCCTCATTCAGCAACACCACCTATCTGAAATTTCCGGGGGAGGGCTTTACCCTTCGGTGGTATCAGCAGATCTTACAGGTGAAGAGCTTTGGAAGCGCGGCAAAAAACAGTATTATCATTGCTTTTGGAGGCACCTTTGTGGCCCTGCTTCTGGGGCTGCCGGCAGCTTACGCTCTGAACCGCTACCGTTTTAAGGGCAAGGAACTGATCAAGAGCCTGTTCCTGTCCCCGGTGCTGATCCCGGTTATTGTTCTGGGTTTTGTCATGCTCCGGTATGTGGTGAACCGGTTCAAACTTCCGGCTATGCCCAGTCTCCTGATCGGCCACACCATTTTGTCCATCCCCTATGTGATGAGGGTGGTGACCTCCAGCCTCGCCAACTTTGACTTCTCCATGGAGGAGGCGGCCAGGATCCTGGGGGCGGGAAATGTGTATACCTTTTTTCATATCCTGCTGCCTAATATCAAGTCAGGGATCGTGTCGGCCTGTATTATGGCCATCATTAATTCCTTTAACAACGTATCTCTGTCAGCCTTCCTCACCAGCGCGGGAGTCTCCATGCTGCCTATCGAGATGATGGCTTATGTGGAGTACCACTTTGATCCCACCATCGCGGCTCTTGCCACTCTTTTGATGGTGATTACCCTGGGTGTCATGCTGGTGATCGAGAAGACTTTGGGGCTTAAGAGTGTGGTGTAGACCGACGGGAAAATAAGAAGCATTGAAAGTAAGAGATGTAAAGTCTTTTGATAAAAGGTCAGAGGACTTTACATCTTTTTTGTGATCAGATTCTCTGTATTATTATGGAAATAGGGACGGTTATATGGTAAGATAAACCAAACAGGGGATGAGAAAGGAGCGGAAAATGAACAGTAAGATTATAGATTACGCCAGAGCCCTTGACCAGGTAAGCAGGGAGAGAAGGCGGGATTTTCACCGGTACGCGGAGACGGCCTGGATGGAGATGAGGACCTCAGCCATAATCAACAAGACTTTGACAGAGCTGGGATATGAGGTGGTGACAGGAAAGGATTTGTGCCTGGAAGAAGCCCGGATCGGGGTTCCGGCACCGGAGGAACTGGAAGCCCACTGGAAGCTGGCCCTGGAACAGGGCGCGCCGGCAGAGTACCTGACAGAGGAGATGAAGGAAGGGTTTACGGGAGTTATGGGAATCCTGAGGCGGGGACAGGGACCGGTGGTGGCCCTTCGGTTTGATATAGACGCCCTGGGGATCCTGGAGGAGGAGAAAGAGTCCCACCGGCCATACAGGGAAGGATTTTCTTCTGTAAACAGAGGTACCATGCATGCCTGCGGTCATGACGGCCACGGGGCCATAGGATTGGGAGTGGCGGAAGTCCTCATGAAGCTGAAAGAAGACCTTCACGGGACCATTAAGCTGATCTTCCAGCCGGGAGAGGAGGGGGCCAAGGGGGCCAGAGCCATCGTGGCCCACGGCCATCTGGACGATGTGGACTATTTCGTGGGAACCCATATCGCTCCCACAGGGGGACCCGACGACGGAGACGTGACCCCTGGAACCTGGGGCTCCCTTGCCACCAGCAAATATGATGCCCATTTTTACGGGCAGGCGGCTCACGCAGGGGGATTTCCGGAGAAAGGAAGAAACGCCATCATGGCGGCCTGCAGCGCGGTTCTGAACCTGACAGCCATCCCAAGACACAGCGGAGGGATCTCCCGTGTCAATGTAGGCACCATCCAGGGAGGAACCGGGCGGAATGTGGTGCCTGATTACGGGGTTATCCAGTTTGAGGTACGGGGAGAAACCACGGAGATCAACGAGTTTATGGATCAGGAGGCGGTCCGGATCTGTAAGGCGGCGGCTCAGATGTGGGGCTGTACCTGTGAACTGATCTTTCAGGGAGGAGCCCAGTCCCAGCACAGCGACGAGGATTTTCTGGAACAGATCGCGGGAATTGTGGAGCGGGATCTTCCCCATCTCCGGGTCAGCAGCTGTAAAAACGCTCAGAACTGGGGCAGCGAGGACATTTCTCTGATGATGAACCGGGTTCAGGAACATGGAGGAAAGGCTACTTACATGCGCTCCACGACCCCTGTGGCATCGGCCCAGCACACCACGGCTTTTGATTTTGACGAGAAGGTGCTGGTGGAAGCAATCCAGACCTTTTCCGCCATCGTGTGGGAGCTGTGCGGCAATCAGGGTAATGAAAAAGCACGGTAATGAGAGAGGGATGATACCATGAACAGCCAGGATATCAGGATCCGGACCGCAGTACCTGAGGACGCGGAAAAACTGCTGGAAATCTACGGTCCTTATGTGGAGAAGACAGCCATAACCTTTGAATATCAGATCCCTTCGGCGGAGGAATTCGCAAGGCGGATCCGGGAGACGTTAAAACGGTATCCCTATCTTGTGGCGGAGAGAGAAGGAGAGATGACGGGCTACGCCTATGCAGGTACTTTTCATGACCGGGCAGCCTACGACTGGGCAGTGGAGACCTCCATCTATGTGGCACGGGATCAGAGGAAGCGGGGGGTCGGCAGAAGACTGCACGCTGCCCTGGAGATGGCTTTGAGAGAGCAGGGGATTTTAAATATGAATGCCTGTGTCGCCTGTCCCCGGCGGGAGGAAGACCCTTATCTCACAAGAGACAGCCTGGAATTTCACCGACACCTGGGCTACCGTCTGGTGGGAGAGTTTTTCCAGTGCGGGTACAAGTTTGGCCGGTGGTACAACATGGCCTGGCTGGAGAAGCATATCGGAGATCATTTGAAAGTCCAGAAGGCTCCCAAATCCTTCGGGGAGGTCCGGGACAGGATTGAAGAAGAGCTTGAGACTTTTTAAAGAGATAAAAACCAGGAGAATGGACTGACATGAAAATCATTGATAAGGTTGCGCTGCTGTATGTAAAGGACGGGAAGATTCTCAGCACCCGCTCCAAAGGAAAAGACAAGTATTACCTTCCCGGAGGCAAACGGGAGGGAGATGAGGCGGATCTGGAGACTCTGGCGAGAGAAATCAGGGAAGAACTGAGTGTGGATCTTGTGGAAGCCACAGCCAGATTTTACGGTACATTTGAGGCTCAGGCCCACGGCAAGGAGGAGGGGGTTCTGGTGAAAATGACCTGCTATACGGCGGAATTTGAGGGAGAGCCAAAGGCAGATTCGGAGATTGCTGAGGTCGTGTGGCTCACATGCCGGGATATGGAATCGGTTTCTCCGGTGGATAAGCTGATCTTTGGGGATCTGCGGGAGAGAGGACTGCTGGACTGACAGGAGAGGAAGGTGCTCAGGCCTTCCCTGCTCCTTTTTCCAGGATTCCATTGATTCGTGTAAACAGCATAGTGGCCGTTACTGTGGCTGCCAGGATATCGCTGACCGGTTCGGCCACGAAGACGCCGAACACCTGATCGGCAAACACATGGGGCAGTATAAAGATCAGAGGGATCAGGAGTATCAGTTTGCGCAGGCAGGCCATGAGAAGGCTGATCTTTGCCTGTCCCAGAGCCATAAAGGTCTGCTGGCAGGCAATCTGAATTCCTGTGGAGAAAATACCTGCCATGTAGATGCGCAGAGCCCAGATGGTGTAGTTGACCAGCGTAGAGTCATTGCTGAAAATTCCGGCGAATGCCTGGGGAGCGATCATCATCATGAGCCACAGGGCCGCGGCGTAGCCCGCGCAGGCCAGAAACTGGCAGCGAAAGGCCATTTTCACTCGCTCCTTTTTTCCGGCTCCGAAATTGTAGCTCATAATGGGCTGCCCTCCCTGGCAGATTCCCTGGAGAGGCAGAGTCACCAGCTGGCTGCAGGAGGAGATGATGGTCATGGCTCCCACCGCTACGTCCCCGCCATAGCGGGCCAGACTGCTGTTAAAGCTGATATTCAGAATACTTTCCGTGCTGAGCATCACAAAGGTGGAGATTCCCAGGGCCAGACAGGGGAAGATAACTTTTGGGACGATCTTCATGTCAGGCAGTGTAAGCCTGAGCATGGTTTTGGGACCCCGGAGAAAAATGAGCACCCACATGGCGCTGACTGTCTGGCTGATGACCGTAGCCACAGCCGCTCCCTGTACGCCCATGTGAAATCCGAAAATAAGGATGGGATCCAGAATGATATTGCATACGGCCCCCACTACAGTGGTGACCATGCTGAATTTGGCGAATCCCTGGGTTGTGATAAAGGGGTTCAGTCCCATGACGATCATGACAAAAACTGTTCCCAGAATATAGATGCGGGCGTAAGCCAGTCCATAGGGCAGAGTGATGTCGCTGGCTCCGAAAAGCCGCAGCAGCCGCGGAGCGGACACATAAAAGACCGCTGTCAGAGCGGCCGAGAAGATCATCAGGACGGAAAAACAGTTTCCAAGGATCTTCTGGGCTCCGGCCCGGTCATTCTGCCCCATGGCGATGGCAGCCCTGGGAGCGCCTCCGGAACCTGCCAGCATGGCAAAGGCGTTGATCATCATCAGGATCGGAAGAAACAGCCCCACACCGGTGAGAGCTGACGCCCCCGCGTCAGGGATATGTCCGATATAAATCCTGTCTACAATATTGTACAGCATGTTGATCAGCTGTGCCACCACCGCCGGAACGGCAAGATTCAGCATCAGTCTGGGGACGCTGTCATTTCCCATATCCTGTTTTCTTTTCTGCTGTGACATATATTGTCTGCCTCCTCAATTTTAATAATTCTTATTATACTTACAAAAATCCCAATAATCAATATAAGATCGAGGCAAATTAAGGAAAAACAGGATCTGGTCTTAAGAAATATAAGAAACAGCCGATATCTTATACAATAAAGGTATGATTCAGATATCCGCAAAACAGCAGTTATTCATGACCAGCGGAGGTAAGAAATGAAACTGAGAAATAAGTCAGATCAGAAACCAGGTATCTTCTGTGAGCGATCCAGGGATTCCCGGTTTTTTGTGTTTTGAGACGAATGGAGGGATGAGGGATTTCGATGAAACTGAAAAATGTGTTGATTGTGGTCAGTGACATGGACAGGGCAAAGATTTTTTATAAAGAGCTCTTTGGCCTTTCCGTGATTTTGGACAGCGAGGAAAATGTGATCCTCACCGAGGGTCTGGTGCTTCAGGAGAAAAAGGTGTGGGAGAAGGCTGTAGGGGGTCTGGTGATCCCAAAGAGTCTTGGCGGGGAGCTGTATTTTGAGGAGCCGGATATGGAAGGATTCGCGCGAAGACTTGAGAACTATGGGGAACCTGTGGAGTATGTGACCCGGCTGACCAGGGACTCGAACGGACAGAGCCTGGTCCGGTTTTATGATCCGGACGGAAATCTGATCGAGGTCCGGTCGCCGGCGTGAGAGGTGAATTCAGGAAAGGACGGGAAGGAAACATGGCATATGGTTTTTATGGATGGGATCATGGAGATGTTTGTCCAATCACGGATGAATATGAGGGGATCGGGTCCCCGTGTCAGCTTTATGACGCTCTTTGGGACATTTGGTGTGAGTATACCTGCGCCCCAAGGCTGCGGGGACAGTGGAACGAGGACAACAGGACTGTGGGTCAGTGCTCCATCACGGCCTTTCTGGCCCAGGACATTTTCGGAGGCAAGGTCTACGGGATCCTCCGCCCGGGCGGAAATTATCACTGCTATAATGTGGTGGGGAACTGTGTGTTTGACCTGACCAGCCAGCAGTTCGGCGACGAGATTCTGAATTACGACCACAACCCGGAGCAGTTTCGGGAGGTACATTTTGCCAGGGATGAGAAGCGGCAGAGATATCTGTATCTGAAAGAGGAACTGGGAAAGCGCTTTGGAAAGAACAGACTGAGTATTTCCCGGATCATGAAGAAGATGATTCTTGGCTCTCAGGGGAATACTCATGATATCAATCATCTCCTCAAGGTCCACTCTTACGCCAGACTGATCGGGGAGTGCGAGAATCTGGAGGCCAGGGAACTGAGGACTCTTGAGATCGCGGCGGTTCTTCACGACATCGCCTGTCCTCTGTGCCGGGAAAAATATGGCAATACCAACGGAAAAAGGCAGGAGGAAGAGGGGATGCCTCTGGTGAGGGAATTTTTCGCCGGCATGGGTCTGGAACAGGATATTCTGGAGAGGGTGGTGTTTCTGGTGGGACATCACCATACGCTGACAGATATCCAGGGAATGGATTATCAGATTTTGATTGAGGCGGATTATCTGGTGAACGCTGACGAGAGCCAATATTCGGAGGAGAATATTCGGGATATGCTCGCCAGAGTCTTCAGGACGGAGACAGGGAGAGAGCTGCTGAAGGGGATTTATCTGAATCAGGAGAGAAACTACCATGGACAAAAATGAAATATGGCTTAAATGGGCGGTGGAATTGCAGAGCATCGCCCAGGCAGGATTATTTTACGGAAAGGACCCTTTTGATCTGGAGCGGTATGAGCGGGTGCGGGAGATCGCCGCGGAGATCATAAGCTATAAAGGGGATCTGTCTTTGGAGAAGGTGAAGGATTTATTCTGCGGCGACATGGGGTATCAGACTCCCAAGATCGACACCAGGGCGGCGATTTTCAAGGACGGGAAGATCTTGCTGGTGAAGGAGAATAACGGCACCTGGTCACTGCCGGGAGGCTGGGTTGACGTAGATTTGTCGGTGGCGGAAAATGTGGTGAAGGAAGTGAAGGAGGAGGCAGGCCTTGACGTGAGGGCGGAGCGGGTCATCGCCGTTCAGGACAGGGAGAAGCACAACCTGCCGATTTATGCCTACAAGGTCTGCAAGATCTTTATTCTGTGCTCCGTGACAGGCGGTTCTTTTGAGGAGAACATAGAGACGGTGGGGAGCGGATATTTCGGGATTCATGAGCTTCCGGCTCTGGCCCGGGAGAAGAACAATGAGGAGCAGGTTCGCATGTGTTTTGAGGCGTACCGGAGGAAAGACTGGGTTACTTTGCTGGATTAGGATTTTCAGGACAAGGTGCGCCGTGACAATTGGCATGGCGGGAGGGACGAGAGACAATGGGATTGTGGATAGCAGCCACCGTGGGCGCGTTTTTTGTGAAGGGGTTGTGCGGATTCGCCAACACTCTGGTGTTTACTTCGATTCTGGGGTTTGGGAGTGACAATATCAATATATCTCCGGTGGAGCTGGTGCTGGGATTTCCCACCAACCTGATCCTTGTATGGAAGGAGCGGAAGAATCTGCGGCCCGGAGTGTTTGTTCCCCTGACTGCCCTGGTTCTTGGAGGCAGCGTTGTCGGGGCATTCTTTTTGAAAAACGCCGACGCTCAGGCGCTGAAGGCGGGTTTCGGATTCATGGTGGTTTTTATGGGAATCGAGATGCTGTTCCGGGAGTATGGCAGAGGGAAGATGAAGGAATCCAGGGTCGTGCTGGGGATCATCGGTCTGGCGGCAGGGGTGTTGTCGGGGCTTTTCGGCGTGGGGGCTCTTCTGGCGGCCTATGTCAGCCGGGTGACAGACAACAGCAGGGAGTTTAAGGCCAACTTCGGGGCAGTGTTTATCGTGGAAAATCTGTTCCGCATGGTTGTGTATGGAGCGTTGGGGATCATTACGGGATCCACGCTGAGGCAGTCGGTGATGTTGATGCCTTTTATGCTCATAGGTCTCATAGTGGGGATGAAGAGCAGCCAGGTATTGGATGAGAAACTGGTGAAGAGACTGGTGATCGTTTTGCTGATTCTTTCCGGAGGCGTAATGATCGTAAAGAATCTGTGAGGAGGGTTGGGATGGCAGAGAAGCTGAAACGGTATGAAAGCAGCATTTGGAGAGTACCGCTGATCTCAATTATCGGAACCTTTCTCGTATTTACAAGATCATTTTCAGGTTTCTCTTCCAATTATCTGGTGGTTTCGTTTCTTTGTTCCGTTTATCTTTCTTTTGTTTGGACGGAAACAGGGAAGTGAAAATGAGCGGTTGTCATCTTGAAGCGGGATAATGAAGAGTTCTGGAACTCAGGGGATTGGAGAAGAAGAGATATGGATATTTGGGAACAGTTATACGAGAAGGCCAGAGAACAGTATCACCCGGAACAGGTGACGCCTTTTCTCTATGGCCATCATGTGGTGTGCGCTCTGGAGAGCGCCGATGGGAGGATCTATACCGGTTTTTGTATAGAAAGCTGCTGTGGTGTCATGGATCTGTGCGCTGAGCGGGTGGCGGCTCTGAACATGTACGTGAACAGCGGGCAGAGGGTCATTAAAAGGATGATCACCTTCCGGGACAGGCCTCCTTATGGAGGGGGCAGCGGCATGCCCTGTGGGGCCTGCCGGGAGTTTCTTATGCAGCTTGCGTGGGAAAACAGGAATCTTGAGATTATGGTGGATTATGAGAAGCGGGGGACGGTCACTCTGGGGGAATTGCTTCCGGGGTGGTGGGGCGAGGAGAGGTATAAATAATATACGAAAGGCAACTCAGGGGATCTTTCCCGAATCGCTGAGACCCTGTTTTTTGTGAAGCGGATCAATGGAAGGAGATTGGAAGAAAAGTATGATTCTATACAGGCCTGTAGGGACAGAGGAGCTGGAGCTGATCAGGGAGAGCGGGTACAGGAAGTTTCCGCCCAGGCTGCCGGAGCAGCCGATTTTTTATCCTGTCCTGCGTGAAGAGTATGCCAGGGAGATCGCAGGCAGGTGGAATGTGAAATACAACCATGACCACAGGGGTTATGTGACGAAATTTGAGATTGACGACGACTATGCAGGAAGGTTTGAGGTTCATCGGGTGGGAAAGTCCTGTCATGAGGAATTGTGGATTCCGGCAGGGGAGCTGGAGGAATTTAACAGCCATATTCTTGGTAAGGTACAGGTGATCTGTGAGTTCGGGACATCTGGGAGCGGAGAGAGGGAGGGAGCGTGTCGGTGTGAGGAAATGGCCTCGTGGGAGGTGGTCTGCCTGGCGGACAGGCCTGAGATGAAGGACCGGGCGGCCAGGTGGTTTCATGAGAAATGGAGGATTCCTCTCGCCGCCTATCTGGAGAGCATGGAGGAATCTCTGACAGGGCAGGGGGCAGTTCCCCGGTGGTATCTGGCTGTCTGTGGGGAGAGTCAGGAGATCATAGGGGGACTGGGAGTCATTGAAAATGATTTTCACAACAGGAAGGATCTGGCTCCCAATGTATGCGCCGTCTATACGGAGGAGTCGTGGCGGTGCCGTGGAGTGGCGGGGGCGCTGCTTGAGCGTGTGTGCAGGGATATGAAGGAGAGAGGGATTGACACCCTGTATCTTCTCACGGACCATACTTCCTTTTATGAGAGGTACGGGTGGGAGTTTTTGTGCATGGTCCGGGGAGACGGGGAGGAGGAACTGTCGAGAATGTATGTTCACAGAATGTGACAGAAGCGAATACAGGAGGATTTATGGCGTATTTTAAGTATGAAGGCAGATCCATATATTATGAGGAGCATGGGCAGGGACAGCCGGTTTTATTTCTTCACGGCAACACGGCTTCTTCTAAGATGTTTCAGTACCTGGTGCCTTTTTATCAGGAATCCTTTCGGTGTATTCTCATGGATTTTCTGGGAAATGGAAGGTCTGACAGGGTGGAGCGTTTTTCGGCGGATCTGTGGCAGGAGGAATCTCTACAGGTCATCGGTCTCGTGGAGCGTTTGAACTGCGGGAAGGTGAGTCTGGTGGGGACAAGCGGAGGCGCCTGGGCCGGGATAAATGCTGCCTTAAAAAGGCCTGATTTGATCCATAAGGTGGTGGCGGACAGCTTTGACGGGCGGACGCTTCAGGATCATTTCGCCGCCAATGTGGCCGCGGAGAGAACCGGCGCCAAGGCGGACCCTGGGGCCAGGCGGTTCTATGAGTGGTGTCAGGGGCCTGACTGGGAACAGGTGGTGGACCTTGACACGGAGGCTCTGGTTCGGTGCGCTTTGGAAAACAGGCCTCTGTTTTGCGGAGAACTGTCAGAACTTAAGGTTCCTGTTCTCCTCATGGGGAGCAGGGAAGATGAAATGTGCAGGCGGGGGCTTTTGGAGGAATATGAGGAAATGGCAAAGAGGATTCCGGAGGCGGTGATCCATATGTTTGAACGGGGAGGCCACCCGGCCATTGGGACCAATGGGGAGAGGGCGGCTCAGGTGATTCGGGATTTTATCGGGAAGGGCGTTTGATCAGGTCCCTGACATAAGGAGGTATGAATATATGTGGTTCTGGTGGTTTTTGCTGGTGTGTAATCTTTTGGTTCCTGTGACCATGATCGTCTCGGGAAGAATGATGTGGAAGCATTGTCCTAAGGAGATCAACGGAATGTTGGGCTACAGAACCAAACGGTCCATGACAAACCTGGATACCTGGAGGTACGCTCATGACTACTGCGGCCGGCTCTGGTGGAAGCTGGGGTGGGCCATGGCCCTGGTGTCCGCAGCGGTACAGATTCCGTTTTTTGGTGGTGGGGAGGAGGCGCTAAGCGCAGTGGCAGGGGTGATCTGTACGGTTCAGTGCGTGATTTTGATCGGGTCCATTTTTCCTGTGGAGAGGGCCTTGAAAAGAGAGTTTTTTGAGGACGGAAGGCGGAGACAGGGATGAATTGTCAGATTAATTCGTTATATTTGTGTGTCAGAGATATGGACCGGGCGGTCATGTTTTATGAGGATTTTTTTGAGAGGAAGGTTAAGGAGAGAGACCGGATCTACAGTGTATTTGATGTTGAGGGATTTCGGCTTGGGCTGTTTGCTTTTGAGAAGATGGGGGAGGAGCACAGCTTTGGCAGCAACTGTCTGCCCAGTGTCAGTGTGGACAGCTTGGACACTCTGAAAAGAAAGATTGAGAAACTGGATCTGTGTTTTCCTCTCACGAGAATTAAGAATAACTGGGTGGCGGAGTTTGTGGATTCAGAGGGGAATCATGTGGAAGTGACAGCCCCGGTTTCGGTAAATTCCGCTGAGGGATAAGGACTGGAAAATGTGAGATTTGGGAGGAAGGAAAATGGAAAAAGACAGAGGGAGTCTGGTGATAAAGCCTCATCATCTTCTGGATATTTTTAAGCTGTATGGAAGGGGAGTGGAGACCTTTGTCCCTG
This sequence comes from uncultured Hungatella sp., assembly GCA_910586845.1. Taxonomy (GTDB): domain Bacteria; phylum Bacillota; class Clostridia; order Lachnospirales; family Lachnospiraceae; genus UBA3402. The sequence goes on along the minus strand of CAJUJV010000026.1, from coordinate 28,088 downwards.
ATGACAAGTATAAACATGATTTCTATGGGGTGGGGAACAGAGTGATTGAGAACAGAATCGGAACAGTGAGGTTTACTTGTGGCTGTGACGATATTTGCGGGCCTTGTGTCTGTCTGAAAGAGGGGCTCTGCGGGGATACTTTTTTCTATGAGGGAATTGAGCATGGGAAAAACAGTTACAACGAGGCGCTGGACAGAGGGCTGATGGAGAGGCTGGGACTGGAATCCGGAAGGGGTTATGAGTTTTCGGATATTGTGGATTTGCTTTGTGAGAAACTGGATTTGGAACTGATCAGATTTGTCTGGCAGGACAGAAGCAGTGAGGAAAACCAGTCCAGATATGAGGATAAATGATCTGGCCAACAGAAAAATTTGGTTTCAGGTTACAGAGCACAAAGCAGTTTATCACATGGATGAGCTTTCGCGGGTAGACATTCCCTATCCTCAGGCCAATGCCAAAAACCTTTTTGTGCGGGACGATAAGAAGAGGAATTTTTATCTGATCACAGTGAAAGGGGATAAACGGGTAGATTTAAAAAAGTTTCGGAAAGCCAACCAGACCCGCCCTTTGAGCTTTGGCTCGGAGAGCGAATTGATGGAGATTCTGGGGTTGACAGCGGGGTCAGTAACACCCTTTGGCGTATTGAACGATGAGGAAAAGAGGGTGAAGTTATTTCTTGACAGGGATTTTTTTGAATCCCCCGGACTTATTGGCGTTCACCCCAATGATAACAGGGCTACTGTCTGGCTTAGGACAGAGGATTTGCTCAATATCATAAGGGAGCACGGGAATGAGGCAGAGGTTGTGTCGGTTTAACAGCATTGGCACAAAAGGCAAAAAAGTATGTGACAGAACCATGAAAGAAGGGGATTTTCGTGGAATACTGTATCAGGGAATTGGTGAGAGAGGACTATGGTCTTTTGAAGGATTTTTTGTATGAGGCCATCTTTGTTCCTGAAGGAATGCCTGCACCGCCCAGATCCATCGTGGAAAAGCCGGAGCTTCGTGTTTACCTGGAGGATTTTGGAAACAGGAAAGGAGACATGGGGCTGATAGCTGAGGTTTGGGGAAAGGCGGCCGGGGCTGTGTGGGTCCGTATTATGAATGATTATGGGCACGTAGATGACAGCACCCCGTCCTTCGCGATTTCCCTGTATAAGGAGTACCGTGGACTTGGCATAGGCACAGCCATGATGAAAAGTATGCTTCAGCTGTTGAGACAGCGGGGATATACCAGAGGATCTCTTGCGGTACAGAAGGCGAATTACGCAGTGAACATGTACAGGCGGCTGGGATTTCGGGTTGTCGGCGAGAATGATGAGGAATATATTATGGTTTGCTCTCTGGTGTGAGACTTTTTTACTATAAAAGTCCGCCGCCGAATAGGCAGCATAAATTCGGGTATGCCAAATGCGCCCGCCGGACTTTCATGTGTGGTGGTGCATCCGCTTGTGGGCGCATGGAGGTTTAGGAGGAGACAGGTGTGATTGATCTGCGGGACCAGACCCATTGCCCTACATTGGAGGAAGTGGGAGAGCTTGTGAGAAATGGCGTGTTTGAAAAATTCTGCGCTGTTATAAAGGAGACTTATAAGACAAAAGAGAAGATCGAGTTCAGCTCCTGCAGCTGGGAGAGGGGCTGGAACATAAAATTTAGAAAATCGGGAAAGAACTTGTGTACTATTTACCCCAGGGAATCTTGTTTTACCGTGCTGGTGGTGGTTGGAAATAAGGAGAGAGAAGCCGTGGAAGCCATGCTTCCTCAGTGCAGCCTCCAGGTTCGGGAGATTTATGATGAGACCAAGGAGGAAAACGGACAGCGGTGGCTGATGATCCCGGTGGAAGATGAGGACTCGGTCTATGAGGATGTGCTTCATCTCATCGAGATCCGGCGAAAAGGCGGCAGAAGCCGGGAGTGACTCCAGCGGGGAAAACTTGTGGTCTGCCTGATTGAAGAGGTGTGGAAATGGAAGAAAATTTGTTGGGATTTGTGATGTGGTGCGCTGTCGGAGGTTTCTTTTTGGGCATGGCTGTCTATGGGTGGTTTGCCAAAAAGCCGGTGGGATTCTGGGCCAACACGGAGATGTTTGAGGTCACGGACGTGAGGAAGTATAACCGGGAGATGGCCAGGCTTTTTTGCGTCTTTGGGGT